>NZ_QXDL01000058.1:0-20072 GCF_003574345.1 Calidithermus terrae | reverse complement strand
GCCCAGCGGGCGTTGTTGGCGCCGCTGGGCCGTGATCATCACAGCACTCGTGATCGTGGTGAGCGTGCTGATCAGCCCGCAGCAGAACCCCTTCGGGCCGGAGTTCTGGGGGTCGTGAGGGGGGAAGCGGGCAGCCGGAGGGTATATCCCCCCCAGCCCCCCTTGCTAAGGGGGGTAAACAAAGGGCGTCTTGCGTCTTGCGTCTTGCGTTCGGCGTACGACGTACGACGCAGGACGTACGCCGTACGCCCCGCCCCTACACCCGCTTGAATAGCAGCGACGCGTTCATCCCCCCGAAGGCGAAGGAGTTCGACAGCACGTAGTCCACCTTCTGCTCGCGCGGGGTGTTGGGGATGTAGTCGAGGTCGAGCTCGGGGTCGGGGTCCTCGAGGTTGAGGGTGGGGGGAAGGACGCCGGAGGTGAGGGCCTGGATGCTGGCGACGGCCTCGGCGGCCCCGGCGGCGCCCAGGAGGTGCCCGGTCATGCTCTTGGTGGCGGTGACGGGGATTTGGTAGGCGCGCTCGCCGAAGACCTTCTTGATCGCCAGGGTCTCGGCACGGTCGCCCACGGGGGTCGAGGTGGCGTGGGCGTTGATGTGCCCGACCGCCTCGGGGCCTACCCTGGCGTCGCGCAGGGCGGCCTCCATGGCGAGCTTGGCCCCCATGCCCTCGGGGTGGGGCTCGGTGATGTGGTGCGCGTCGGCGCTGCGGCCGAAGCCGACGAGCTCGGCGTAGATGCGGGCGCCGCGGGCCCTGGCGTGCTCGTAGTCCTCCAGCACCAGCACGGCCGCGCCCTCGGAGAGCACGAAGCCGTCGCGGCTGGCGGAGAAGGGGCGGCTGGCCTTCTCGGGCTCGTCGTTGCGGGTGGAAAGCGCCTTCATCACGCCGAAGCCGCCCATCGCCATGGGGGTCACGGCGGCCTCGCTGCCCCCGGCCAGCATCACCTCGGCGTCGCCGCGCTGGATGACGTAGTAGGCGCTGCCGATGGCGTCGGCGCCGGTGGTGCAGGCCGTGACCGAGGTGGAGCTCGGCCCCATCAGCCCGTACTTCATGGCGAGCTGGCCCGAGGCCATGTTGGCGATCATCATGGGGATGAAGAAGGGCGAGATGCGGTGAGCGCCGCGCTCGACGTACACCTTGGCCTGTGCCTCGAAGCTCTCCATGCCGCCGATCCCGCTGCCGAGGAGCGTGCCGATGCGGGTGCGGTCCTCGCGCTCGAGCTCGAGCCCGGCGTCCTCGAGCGCGAGCTGACCGGCGATGAGGGCGAGCTGCACGAAGCGGTCGAGGCGGCGCATCTCGCGCTTGTCGATGTAGGCTTCAACGTTGATGTCCACCTCGCCCGCGATCTGGGCGGGCAGTTGCGAGGCATCGAAGCGGGTGATGCGGCGGATGCCGCTCTTGCCCTCGAGCTGGGCCTTATGGAAGGCCTCCGCCCCGATGCCGATAGGAGTTACCGGCCCCATGCCGGTGACGACAACACGGCGCATGGCCTGAGTATAACGTGCCAAAATGTTGTGGGGCTTACGTTGCAAGGGGCGGGTGTCTCGGGTCGGGCGTGAGGGGGGCGGGCGCTGGGCGTACGTCCTGCGTCGTACGTCGTACGTCGTACGCCAAACGCCAAACACAAGACGCAAGACGCAAGACGCCCTTTGTTTACCCCCCTTAACAAGGGGGGTGGGGGGGATATACCCACCCCGCCGGCGGGGTGGGGGTTGCCACGGGCCACGAGCCACAAGCCACGGGCCTGTCGCTTACCGCGGACGGCCGGTAGCGGGCGGCTTCCCTCCCCCGCCGCGTGCCTTTTCGTGTGCCCTCGAGGCGAAGTACTCGCTCGAGCACGGGAAAGGCTCGTCCGGTGGGTCGAGGGGCTGTGGGGTCGGGTGAGCGCGTGAACCTTTGGGCTCGGGTTCGCGGACGGGGTATGGCAGCATGGCCGGTCCTTCCTGTTCTGACGTCCCGAGTTTGCGGCGGGGAGGTGCTCACCGGCCAGACTAAAAATTGATCAGCCCGGCCTGCTCTTGCTCAGGCCGGGCTTCGCGCCGGCGGCTGGCGGCTTTCAGCGGGCGCAGAGGGTCCACTCGCGGTCCTGGTCGAAGAGCCACTTCCGCTCGAGCCGCTGCCCCTGCCCGGCGCCGAGCCCTTCGGCCAGCAGGGTGTGCTCGCCGGGGGTGATGCCCTCCAGGCGCAGCGAGCGGTTGGGGGTCACGCTCCCCCGCGCCACCCCGTCGAGGTAGACCCGGACGCTGAAGCTGCACAAGTTGGTGACGTGCAGGCGGAAGCTCGGCGGGGGGTTGGACGGGGGCTCTGCCGCAGGCGCTCGGGTGGTGGGGGCACAGCCCGCCAGGGACAGCAGGAAAACAACCGGTAGGACAAACCAGGGCTGCCGTTTCATGGTGCGAACCTCGTAGCAGATCCAGGATACAGCAGGCCAGCGCGCCGCTGCGAGGACGCCCATGATCTCCGGGCACGGGCCTGCATAGGAACTACCGGCAGGCTTCCTAGTAAACCCGCCCCCCCAGCGGGACCTCGCGCTCGGGCTCGAGCAGCACCACCCGGCCCTCGGCGTCGGGGAGGCCCAGCACCAGCACCTCGGAGGTGAAGCCCGCGACCTTGCGGGCGCCCAGGTTCACCGCGGCGACGACCAGGCGCCCGACCAGCGCCTCGGGCGTGTAGAGCGCGGTGAGCTGGGCCGAGCTGGCCTTCTCGCCCAGCGGGCCGAAGTCGATCCAGAGTTTGTACGCGGGCTTGCGGGCTTCGGCGTTGACCTCGGCCCGCAGCACCCGCCCCACGCGCAGGTCCAGCAGTTCGAAGGCTTGCAGCGGCGTCATGGCGTGGGCATCATACGGCCGGCGAGGCTTGGTGATCACCCACCGAATCGGGGCCCGGCCGGGCAACGTATACTCTCAGGCGTGCAACGCCTTCTGGATCAGGCCGCCGAAATCCTGCAGGACGCCCGCGACACGGCGCCGGCGGAGGCGGCCGGCAAGCTCAAGGAAGCCCTCTCGCTGCTCGAGGCCGCCCGCCCCGGCAGCGAGCGCGACGGCCTGATGGCGCTGGCCTACCTGCGGCTGGCGCAGGCGCAAAAACGCCTGGGCAACCCCGCCGAGGCCGAGCGGGCGTTCATGCTGGGCTACAGCTACGCGCGCACCTCGCGCGAGGACCGGGTGCGGCGCTTCGCGGAGAAGCTGCGGGAAGAGCTCGAGAGCAGCCCCTGAAGCGGGGCCGATTTCAGCGAGGGAATGAAGCTATGAGTCAGTTGTTGGGCGACATCGCCGCCGTCTTAATCGCCTTGTCGGGGGTCGCGGTCATCGTCGGGGTGGTGCTGATCCGGCGGGGCGACCGGGTCCGGCACCCGCGGGCCATGCTCACGGCCACCGCGCTGGCCGGGCTGTTCCTGGTGTTCTACCTGCTCAAGTGGGGCCTCTACGGCACCACCCGCTACGCCGGGCCCGAGGAGTGGCGCGGGGCCTACTACGCCCTGCTGTTGAGCCACACCGTGCTGGCGGCCGTCAACGGCCCGCTGGTACTGTGGCTGCTCTACAACGCCTTCAAGGGCCGCTTCGGCGTCCACAAGGCCTGGGCCCGCTGGACGGTCCCGGTGTGGCTCTACGTCGCGGCCACGGGCTGGGTCATCGATCAGGTGCTGGCGCGGTACGGGGAGAGCGCGGGGGGCATCGGGTTTTAGGGGAGGCAGCTTCCCCAGCCGTGAGCCGCCCTTAAAACCCCGCTCACGCCTCGCGCCGCACCAACCGCTCGAGCAGTTCCAACACCCCGGCGGCCGCCTGCGGTTCGGGTAGCTCGGCCAGGACGGGCCTCAGGGCCTCCAGGCCCTCGCCCAGCATCCCCTCGGCCACCCGGCGGGCGTGCTCGACCGCGCCGGACTCGAGGATGCGCCGGTGCAGCCAGTCCACCTCGGCGGCGGGCTTTCGCTCGCGGGGCAGGCGCAGCAGGGCCTCGGCCCTCGAGCGCTCCTCGGGCACAGCCTGGCGCAGGAAACGCAGCAGGATGAGGGTGCGCTTGCCCTCCCAGAGGTCGCCCGCGATCTCCTTGCCGTACTTCTCGCGCTCCCCGGCCAGGTTGAGCACGTCGTCAACGATCTGGAAGCCCAGGCCCAGCTTCATCCCGGCCTCCTCGAAGGCCGCCGGCGGCTCGGCGAGCGCGGCCAGCGCCCCCAGCCGCAGGGGGGCCACCGCCGTGTAGTAGGCCGCCTTCTGGCCGCACATCTCGAGGTAGTCGGCCTCGGTGAGGTCGAGGCGCTGGCGCTCGACCCAGGTCATCTCGAGGTGCTGCCCCTCGGCGGTGCGCTCGACCAGGCGGGCGAACTCGAGCAGCACCCCCCGCGGGGCCTCGGCCTCGACGAGCAGCGACCACATGCGCGCGTGCAGCGCGTCGCCGGCGTTGAGCGCCAGCGGCATGCCGTAGAGCTTGTGCAGCGCGGGCTTGCCCCGGCGCTCGTCGGAGGCGTCCTCGATGTCGTCGTGGATGAGGGCCCAGTTCTGGAAGAGCTCGAGGGCCGCCGCCACCGGCAGCAGCCGCTCGAGGGGGGCCCCGTAGGCCAGGCCGGTGTAGCACAGCAGGCTGCCGCGCAGCATCTTGCCCCCGCGCTCGGGGTAGTCGCGCAGCAGGCGGGCATACTCGGCGAGCTCGGGACGGGGGGCGGCTTCGGGGCGCGGGAGGGCCTCCAGCATGCGCTGCTGGATGGCCTCGCGCAGGCGGCCGGGCGTGAGCATAGCTGCAACAATACCGCCTCCGGGCGCGGGCGGGAATGCCGGTCGGGGTTGCGTGAGCCGCGCCGCGACTTAGCGCCGGCTCAGGCCCGGGTCAGTCGGGCTTCAAAGCCGCCGCCTACGCTCAGACGCATGGCCGAACCCCTCAAGCACCCCCTGGCCCCCGAGGAGCGCGTCGGCTACGCGCTGGTGGGGATCGGCAAGCTGGCCGAGGAGGAGATCCTGCCCGCGCTCGAGGCCTCCAAGCGCTCGCGCCTGGCCGCGCTGGTGACCTCCGACCTCGAGGACGGCAAAAGGCTCGCCCGGCGCTACGGGCTCCCCCCGGAGGCCGTCTACGGCTACGACGACTACGACCGCCTCGCCGACAACCCCGGCGTGCACGCGGTCTACATCATCCTGCCCAACCACCTGCACGAGGACTACACCGTGCGGGCGGCGCGCATGGGCAAGCACGTGCTGTGCGAGAAGCCCATGGCCAACAGCGTGGCCGAGGGCGAGCGCATGATCGCCGCCTGCCGCGCGGCGGGCGTGAAGCTGATGATCGCCTACCGCTGCCAGTACGAGCCGCACCACTGGGCCGTGCGCGAGATGGTGCAGCAGGGCCGCCTCGGCGCGGTCAAGCTCGTCGAGAGCGTGCACTGCCAGGTGGAGAGCGATCCCGGCGAGTGGCGGCTGAAGCGGAAGGAGGCGGGCGGCGGGCCGCTGGTGGACATCGGCGTCTACAGCCTCAACACCATCCGCTTCGTGCTGGGCCTCGAGCCCGTCGAGGTCTTCGCCCAGACCTACGCCACGCCGGATGACCCGCGCTTCCGCGAGGTCGAGGAGCAGATGGGCTGGCAGATGCGCTTCGGCAACGGCGTCCTGGCCGCCTGCCTCACCGGCTACTCGGCCTTCCGCTCCAGCCGCTACCGCCTCTACGCCGAGGGGGGCTGGGTGGGCCTGGACCCCGCCTTCGACTACCGCGGCCTGCGCCTGTCGCTGGGCCGCGAGGAGGGAGGGCAGCAGGTGGTGGAGGAGCGCCGCTTCCCCGCCCCCAACCAGTTCGCCCTCGAGCTCGACCACTTCGCCCGCTGCATCCAGGAAGACCTCACCCCCTTCACCCCCGGCGAGGAAGGGCTGCAGGACCTGCGCCTCGTCGAAGCGCTCTACGCCTCGGCCCGGACGGGGCGCCCGGTGCGGCTCGAGGCGCCGGATAAGCCGGACGCGTTCCGGGGGGAGCGGCCTTAGGGGGTCGGGCGCGGGGCGCACGTCCTGCGTCGTACGTCGTAAGCGAAACGCCAAACGCAGAACGCAAGACGCCTTCGCTTTGGCCCTCGGCCTTGGACCCTCGACAAACCGCGACGGGCCACCCGCTACAAGCTGATGGCTGACCGCTTATCGCTTCACCAGACTCCGTTCCTGAACGAGTTCCGCGAGGCCCTCGAGCAGTTCCTTGAGGAACTTGCGGCTGTTCTCGTCGGTGAGGCGGCCGGAGGCGTCGAATTTTTGCTTGGCGTTGGCGATCAGAACCTCAGGGCTGGGGACTAAGGGCATCTCGAGCGCGGCGCAGATCTCGCGCAGGTGCATCTGGGCGCGGGCCGTGCCGACCATGCCGGTCGAGGCGCCCGCGGCGGCGGCGGGTTTGCCCTGCAGCGGGGGTGAGGACCCGCGGGAGGCCCAGTCGAGGGCGTTCTTGAGCACCCCGGAGACCGAGTGGTTGTACTCGGGGCTCAGCAGCAGCACCGCGTCGGCGGCGCGGATGGCGCGGTGCAGGCGCTCTACCGGCTCGGGGAACTGGGCCGCGTCGTGCAGGTCGGCGTTGTAGAGGGGCAGCAGGGCGAGGTCGAAGGCCTCGAGCTTCATCCCCCTGGGGGCGAGTTCCCGCGCGGCCTCGAAGAGCTTGCGGTTGTAGGAGTCCTTGCGCAGGCTCCCGACCAGGGCCAGGACTTGCATGGACTTCATCTCGGCACCTCCTCTCCCCAAGCTGCCACGCCCGGCTGTACGCCCTCTGACCTCGGCCTGATGTGCCCCTGAGACAGTGGGCGATTTACATTATCTGAGTCTTTATGTATCATTTTTTCTGCAATGGCATTCGGGCCTGCGCTAAGGGTGAGTACGGCCACCGAGCTTTCGAGCTTGCCTCTGGTTGTAGCGCCTTCAACGTGTGCGCTACACTGACCCACAAGGAGGCCACAAATGGGTATTCTGGATCGCCTGAGCCGCTTAATTCGCGCCAACATCAACGACCTCATCAAACGCGCCGAGGACCCCGAGAAGATCATCGAGCAGGCCCTGGAGGACATGCGCGCCGCGCTGCGCGACGCCCGGGAGGAAGTCGCGAGCACCATGGCCGAGCAGAAGAAGCTCGAGCGCGAGCAGCAGAGCTACGCCGAGCAGATGCGCGCGTGGGAGAACAAGGCCGCCGAGGCGCTGCGCTCGGGCCGCGAGGACCTCGCCCGCGAGGCCCTCAAGCGCAAGCAGCAGGCCCAGACCCTCTCCGAAGGCTTCGCCCAGCAGGTCGCCCAGCAGAGCAGCTTAGTGCAGCAGCTCATGACCCAGCTCAAGGCCCTCGAGGCCAAGATCCAGGAGTCGGAGGCCAAGAAGGCCCTGCTCGTCGCCCGCAAGAAGGGCGTCGAGGCCGCCGAGACCGTGCGCCGCTTCGAGTCGAAGGTAGACACCCACTCCGCCGTCGAGGCCTTCGAGGACATGGAGCGCCGCATCGAGGCCATGGAGGACAAGCACCACGCCATGGCCGAGATGGACCGCAACGACATCGATAAGGAGCTCGAGGACCTGGGCGCCGACAAGGCCGTTGACGACGACCTCGCCCGCCTCAAGCGCGAGCTGGGCATGAGCGGTTGAGCCGCGCGGGGGCTTAACCCTTCCGCCAACGTGAGCCCCGACCGGGTCCTTCCCCCGGTCGGGGTGCACAATTAGGCCATGCTGGTCCTGGGCGAGGTGCTGTTGCTGCTGGCCGTGCTGGCGCTGACGGTCTGGGTCTTGTCCACGCCTGCCCCACCGCCCCAGGACGAGCGCCTCGAGCGGGCCCTGGCCGGGCTGCGCCGCCAGCAGCCCCGGCTGGGCAGGGCGCTGCGGGGGATGGTCGGCAGCGCCCTGCGCTACGGCCGCGAGCTGCGCGGCCTGCGGCGGGAGATGAGCGAGCTCGAGCGCCACCTGGCCGCCCCGCAGACCGCCGGGGGCTCGGCGGGCTCGACCGCCCGCGAGCGGCTGCAGGAGCGCTACCGGCAGCTCGGCCGCACCTACGAGGAGGGGGTGGAGCTGCTGGAGAGCCTGGAGGCCGAGCTGTTGCTGTGGCAGGGGCCCGAAACCCCCAAAGGCTTCGCCGAGCTCGAGGCGCTGCGCTCGAGCCTGCGCGAGCTGCTCAGCCGCCCCGCCGATGGCTGAGGGCCGGCCCGTCTCACGCGGAGCTGAACTGCGCAGGAGGGCAGGGAAAGTAAACTGGTGGGCATGAAGTTCGCGGTGCGTTCCTGGGCCCTTCTGGCCCTTTCCCTGGGCGTGCTGGCGGCCTGCGTGCCCCAGAGCAACCCCAACAACAACCAGCCCGACGTCACGCTGAGCGCCAGCCAGACCTACTTCCCCTCCCAGACCGGCGTGCAGTGGACCTACCTGCCCCAAGACGTCGCCCCCAACGACCCGCCCTACCGCCTCACCGTGCTGGGGCCCGCCCCCTTCGGCGACCAGATCGCGGTGAAGTACCGCTTCGCCGGGCGCGGGGTGCAGAAGGACTATTACCGCCAGATCACCACCGCCGGCGTGCGGCTGCTGGGCTACGAGGACACCGTCTCCACCGCCGTCACCCGCTTCAACCCGCCCATGCTCGAGTACCCCCCGCAAGCCCAGATCGTCGCCGGGGCCCGCTGGGGCGGCACCACCGCGGTCGAGTCAACCATCTACCCCCCCAACGCCCGGCCCCAGGTGATCTACAAGGAGACCATCGAGTACAGCTACCGCATCCTGGGCAAGGAGAAGGTGCGGGTGCGGGCGGGGGAGTTCGAGGTCTTCCGCGTGCAGTTCGAGGCCAGGGGCAGCGGCGGGGCCACCGACAGCCGCGAGGTGTGGTTCGTGCCGGGGATCGGCGAGATCCGCACCAAGGAGGGCTTTGTGTTGGCTGCGCGTAATTTCGGCTAGTCTCAGGCGCTAAAGTCTTGGGAAAGGGGGCCCTAGTGGTACTCGACAAAGTCAACAGCCCAGCCGACCTCAAAGCGCTCAGCGAAGACGAGCTACTGGCCCTGGCCGAGGAACTCCGCAGCGAGATCATCCGGGTGTGCGCCCAGAACGGCGGGCACCTGGCCTCCTCGCTGGGCGCGGTCGAGCTGGTCGTGGCGCTGCACAAGGTCTTCGACTCCCCCCGCGACCGCATCCTCTTCGACGTGGGTCACCAGGCTTACGCCCACAAGATCCTCACCGGCCGCAAGGAGGTCTTCCACACCATCCGCCAGGAGGGGGGCATCTCCGGCTTCACCAAGGTCAGCGAGTCGGAGCACGACGCCATCACCGTGGGCCACGCCAGCACCTCCCTCGCCAACGCCGTCGGCATGGCCATCGCCCGCGACACCCTGGGCGAGGACTACCAGATCGTCAGCGTCATCGGCGACGGCGCGCTCACCGGGGGCATGGCCCTGGCCGCGCTCAACGTCATCGGCGAGCAGCGGCGCAAGATGCTCATCGTGCTCAACGACAACGAGATGAGCATCAGCGAGAACGTGGGCGCGCTCAACCGCTTCTTCAAGGAGTTGCAGGTGAAGAAGTGGGTGCAGGACACCGAGAAGTGGGGGCGGGGGGTGCTCGAGACCATCTCCCCCAAGCTCTTCAACCTCGTAGACCGCGCCAAGGAGGCGGCCAAGCTGGTGCTGCACCAGGAGAACCCCTTCTACGCCTGGGGCGTGCGCTACGTGGGGCCGGTGGACGGGCACAACCTCAAGGGCTTGGTGCACCTGCTGCACGAGCTCAAGGAGCTCGACGGGCCCACCATCCTGCACATCGTCACCCAGAAGGGCAAGGGCTACACCGTGGCCGAGGCCGACCCCATCTACTGGCACGGCCCGCCCGGCTTCAACCCCGACAAGCCCGAGAAGGTCTCCAAGGGCTACTCCTGGTCGGCGGCCTTCGGCGACGCGGTGACCGAGCTCGCCCACCTCGAGCCCCGCCTCTTCGTCATCACCCCGGCCATGCGCGAGGGCTCGGGGCTGGTGCGCTACTCCCAGACCCACCCCGCCCGCTACCTCGACACCGGCATCTGCGAGGACGTGGCCGCCACCGCCGCCGCGGGCATGGCCCTGCGCGGCCTCAAGCCGGTGCTGGCGATCTACTCCACCTTCTTGCAGCGGGCCTACGACCAGGTGATCCACGACATCGCCATCGAGAACCTCGACGTGGTGCTCGCCGTGGACCGCGCGGGCATCGTGGGCGGCGACGGCGCGACCCACAACGGCGTCTTCGACGTCGCCTACCTCCGCACCGTCCCCAACGTGCAGATCGCGGCCCCGAAGGACGCCCTCGAGCTACGGGCCATGCTCAAGGAGGCCCTGCGGCGCGGCGGCCCCGTCGCCATCCGCTACGCCCGCGACAACGTGGAGCGGGTGGCGGAGGGGAGCTGGCCCGAGATCGAGTGGGGCCGCTGGGAGGTGCTGAAGGAGGGTTCGAAGGCCTACGTCCTGACCTTCGGCAAGACCCTCAAGTACGCCCTCGAGGCCGCCGGCGACAACCCCGAAGTCGGCGTGGTCAACGCCCGCTTCCTCAAGCCGCTCGACCGCGAGCTGCTGGAGAAGCTGGCCCTGGAGGGCTACAAGCTCGTCACGGTGGAGGACCACCAGAAGATGGGCGGCTTCGGCTCGGCGGTGCTCGAGGCGCTGGGCGAGCTGGGCCTCAAGCCCGACCTGCGGGTGCTGGGCCTGCCCGACCAATTCTTCGACCACGGCTCCATCCCCCGCATGCACCGCGAGGCCGGCATTGACGCGGCGGGCATCCTCGAGGCCCTGGCGCAGATGGGGGTGCGGGTGCGCGAGGTGGGGGCTAGGGATTGAGGTTGATGGTTGATGGCCGATAGCTGATAGCTAAAGGCAAAACGCCAGACGCTAGACGCGGGTCGTGCGTCTTACGTCCTACGTCCTACGCCGTACGCAAAACGCGAAACGCAAGACGCCTAGGCCCTCGACGCCGGAGGGGAGGGGTGCCTTTCACCACAGGCCACGAGCCTCCTTCACCCCAGCCTCGAGCCCGCCTCCAGCCGTGCCCCACGGGCCCAATCGGCGGCGGGCATGGGTTTTTTGCCTTCCGGCTGGACTTGCTGGAGCAGGATGGCCCCGTTCCCCGTCGCTACGGCGACGCCGCTCGAGTCCACCCCCAGCACCGCTCCGGGCTCTCCCCTGCCCTCCACAGGCCGCATGGACAGCACCTTGACCCGCTTCCCTGAGGGCTCGGGCCGCGGACCGCTACCCCCCGTATCGAGCCGCGGACCGCTACCCCCTGGGAGTTCAAACCAGCTCCCCGGCCAGGGCTGCACCCCCCGGTGGCGGTTGTAGATCTCGTGGGCCGGGCGCTCCCACACGACGCGGCCGTCGTCCTTCTCGAGCATGGGGGCGTGGGTGCCCTCGGCGGGCTGGGGGGTGAGGGTGAGGTGCTCGAGGCGTTCCAGGGCTTCCAGCAGCAGTTCGATGCCCTTGTCGCGCAGGCGCTCGGAGAGCTCGAGGGCGGTCTCGTGGGGGCCGACGGGGGTGTGGAACTTGCTCACCACGGGCCCGGTGTCCATGCCCGCGTCGGTCCGCATGATGCTCACCGCCGTCTCGGCGTCGCCGTTGATGAGCGTCCACTGCACGGGGGCGGGGCCGCGGTACTTGGGCAGGTCGGAGGGGTGGAGGTTGAGGAAGCCGTGGCGCGGGATCTCGAGCAGCTCGGCGGGCAGGATCTTGCCGTAGGCCGCCGTCACCGCCACCTCGAGGCCGAGGGCGCGGACGCGCTCGAGGAAATCGGGGTTCTTCCGCAGCTTCGCGGGCTTCTCCAGCGGCAGGCCCAGCTCGGCGGCGCGGCGGGCGACCGGGCAGGGGGTGAGCTCTAAGCCCCGGCCCGCGGGCTTGTCGGGCTGGGTGACCACCAGCAGCACCTCGTGGCGGCGGTACAGGGCCTCGAGCACCGGCACCGCCCAGGCGGGCGAGCCGAAGAAGGCCACCCGGCGCCGGGGGCCGGGGGCGGGCGGCTCAGCGGGGTTCACCGGGGTCTCCCGCCTTCAGCCCTTGGCCTTGAGCTCTTTGAGGAAGGCCTTGGCCTGCTTCTGGAAGCGGGCGAGGTCTTCGCGGTTGTCCTCGAGCCACTTCGACTTGAGCTCCTTGGGCAGGCGCTCGAAGTAAAGCACCCCGTCGAGGTGGTCGAGCTCGTGCTGGATGACCACCGCGTTGTAGCCCTCGGCCTCGTAGACCTTAGGCTCGCCCCGCTCGTCCTGGTACTCCACCCGCACCCGCAGGGCGCGGGGCACGTTCTCGGAGTAGAGGCCCGGGATCGAGAGGCAGCCCTCGGTGCCCACCTGCTGGCCCTCGCGGAAGGTGATGACCGGGTTGACCATCACGTGCGTCTCGCGCACCCGGGCCCTGAGGTCGGCGTCCTCGCCCTCCTCCTCGTCCTCCTCGTCGTCGAGGTATTCGGCCCACACGAACAGGCGCTGCGACAGGCCCACCTGGGGGGCGGCCAGGCCCACCCCCCGCGCTTCGAACATGGTCTCGAGCATGTTCTCGGCCAGGCGGGGGATCTCGGAAAAGTCGGTGACCTTGAGTGCCCGCTTGCGCAGCACCGGGTCGCCGAACAGACGCACGGTGTAGATCTCAGCCATAGGGAGTGGAAGGTGCCGACGGCTACCCTGCGTGGCCCTCGCGGGCCGCCATCAGCGGCCGGGTCTTACCCCGGCTTCCGGCTTATTGTACGCGCTCGACCCTGAAAGTTCCCGTGACCCCGTTCACCGCCTGGACCCCGGGCGGCAGCACCAGCTCCAGCGGGGCCTCGAAGCGCCCGGCCTTGAGCGGGACCCTCGCCTCGACGCGCTCGAGCCGCCGCAGCACCTGGGGGTCGCCCTGCACCTCGACGCTGGGGGGGATGCTGGCCTCGAGCACCCGCCACCCCTGCGGCGCTCTCTGCAGGCGCAGGGGGAGCGTCCGGCGGGTGAGCAGCGGCCCCCGCTCGGTGACGCGCACGCGGTCGGGGGTGAGGATGAGGTCGTTGAGCGGGCGGCCCTCGGCGTCCACGGCGACGAGCACCACCACCTCGTCCTCCCCCTCGGCGTAGCCCACCGCGCGGTGGGCCTGCAAGACCAGGCTCAGGGGCCCCTTGGCCTGGACCACGGCGGGCTCCACCGTCAGCACCTCGCTGGGGTGCTGGGCCACGACCGGCAGGGTCTTGGTCTCGTAGCGCTCGACCCGGGCCTCGACGCGGGCGGGCTCGAGGCCCACCAGCTCGACCCCGGCGGGCAGCCCCACCCGCACGTCGCGGGTGAACTCGCCGCTGTCTACGCCCGAGAGGTCTACGTAGGCGTTGACCGGGTTGAGGTTGCTGCCCTCCAGGAGCCTCGAGGGCCCCCGCAACCGCAGCTGCACCTGCGCGGGCAGGCCCACCGCCACCCGGTCCTCGGCCAGGCCCAGCACCTGCAGGGGCCGGGTCAGGGCCCGCTCGGTCACCGGCTGGCTCTCGCGCAGCTGGAACCACAGCAGCGCCGCCGCCAGCAGCGCCAGCAGCTTGGACGGGAGGTTGTGCAGCAGGCGGCTCATCCCTCGCGCTCCTTCGGCCGCCACAGCCGGAAGCGCGCCTCGGCCAACGTGGGCGTGGCGATCTGCAGCCCCTCGCGGATGCGCTCGCGCAGCTCTACCGGCTGCAGCGGCGGCGACAGGCGGCCCCCGTCGGCCAGGCGCAGGGTGCCGCGCTCCTCGCTCACCACGATCACCAGCGCGTCCGAGACCTCGGAGAGGCCGATGGCGGCCTTGTGGCGCGTGCCCAGGTACTTCTCCTGCTTCTCCGACAGCGGGAACACGCACCCCGCCGCCAGGACGCGGTCGCCGCGCAGGATGGCCCCGCCGTCGTGCAGCGGGGTCTTGTTGAAGAACACGCTCTCCAGCAGCCGCGCCGAGAGGCGGGCGTCGAGGTTCTCGCCCGTGGCGGCGAACTCCCCCAGCGGGGTGTGGCGCTCGATGGCGATGAGGGCCCCGTAGCGCAGGGCGCTCAGGCGCTCGACCGCGCGCACGAGCTCGTTGAGCTGGGCATCGGCCAGGGGCTGGCGCTGCAGGCGGCCCCGCCCGATGCGCTCCAAGGCCCCCCGCAGCTCCGGCTGGAACACCACGATCAGCGCGAAAACCCCCAGCGTGGCCGCGTTGCCCAGCAGCCAGGCCAGGCTGTTGAGCCCCATGCGGCTGGCGACGAACCACACCAAGAGGTATACCAACAGCCCCCGCACCAGGTTGAGCGCCCGCGACTCCGCGATGAGAACGTAGAGGTAATAGAAGACCGTAGCGACCGCGAGAATGTCCAGAGCATCGCGCCACGTGAGCACCTCTACAGGTTACAGTCCCGGGCGCCCCGAAGTCTAAGCGTTATCTGAGTTGACTTATATGCGATCCGCATATATGCTTTTTGCATATAAGGTGCCCGCCGTGAGCCGCCGCAACGACCGCAACCGCCTCGAGGAGCAGCAATTCCTCGCCAGCTACGACCCCAGCCAGTTCGACCGGCCCTCGGTCACGGTGGACGTGGTGATCCTCACCCTGCGCGCCGGGCGCTTAGAGGTGCTGCTCACCCAGCGCAAGGAACACCCCTTCAAGGGCTTCTGGAGCCTGCCGGGCGGCTTCGTGGGGATGCAGGAGTCGCTCGACGAGGCGGCGGCGCGGGTCTTGCGGGAGAAGGGGGGCCTCGAGGGGGTCTACCTCGAGCAGCTCTACACCTTCGGCGCCCCCCGGCGCGACCCCCGCACCCGCGTCATCAGCGTGGCCTACTACGCCCTGGTAGAGGCGGGCCGCATCCAAGAGCGCGAGGGCAGTGCGCTGTTGCGCGTGGTGGTGCCCTGGGAGGGCGAGGCGGGCGGGCCGGTCGAGGTCGAGGGCGGCAGGAGCAGGCGGCACCCCCTGGCCTTCGACCACGCCGAGATCCTGGGGATGGCCGTCCGGCGCATCCGGGGCAAGCTCGAGTACGTCCCCATCGGCTTCGAACTGCTGCCCGAGCGCTTCACCCTGCGCCAGCTCCAGCAGGTGCATGAAGCCATCCTGGGCCGCAAGCTCAACAAGGACTCGTTCCGCCGCAAGGTGCTGGCCTCGGGCCGCCTCGAGCCCACCGGCGAGCTCGAGAGCGGCACCGGCTACCGGCCTGCCGAACTCTACACCTTCAAAAAGGACCGGCCATGACCCCCCTCCCCCCCGAACGGCTCAAACGCATCAGCAAGCGCCTGGCCCTGCACCTGCGCCACGACCCCGGCGGCCTGGGGCTCAGCCTCGAGCCCGGCGGCTGGGTGGGGGTGGAGGCGCTGCTCGAGGCCTTCTCCCGCAAGTACTTCCCCCTCTCGCGGGAGGCGCTCGAGCAGGCCGTGCGCGAGAACGACAAGCAGCGCTTCGCCTTCGACGATAGCGGCGAGCGCATCCGCGCCAACCAGGGGCACAGCGTCCCCGTGGACCTCGGGCTCGAGCCGCAGGCCCCGCCGGAGGTGCTCTATCACGGCACCGCCCGGCACAACCTCGAGCAGGTGCTCGCCAGCGGCCTCAAGCGCATGTCGCGCCATCACGTCCACCTCTCACAGGACGAGGAGACCGCGCTCAAGGTGGGCACCCGCCACGGCAAGCCCGTGCTGCTCAGGGTCCGGGCGCGGGAGATGCACGAAGCGGGCCACCTTTTCTACCGCTCGGCCAACGGCGTGTGGCTGGTGGACGAGGTGCCGCCGCAGTGGTTGGAGGTGCTTTAGCCATGGCACGCAACCGACGCGCCGAAATTGCTGCTGAAACCGTTAGGATCCTCGAGCAGGGCTTTTACCAGGCCCCCAGCGGGAAGCGAGTAGAGCTTGAAGCGGCCATGCGGTACTGCACCAACAACACTCAGCTCTACACCCCTGACGCCCTCGACCCCTTACTTCAAGACCTGCAAACTCGGCCAAGAAGGAGATTTCCGCAGACGCGCGTCGAGGTGACCAACGAAAGCAGCCTGGAGGCCGCACGGCGCATGGTCGCAGCATCCGATGAGCCTGTCATCTGTCTGAATTTTGCTTCGGCCAAAAATCCGGGCGGAGGTTTCCTGGGCGGAGCCCAAGCTCAAGAGGAAAGCCTGGCCCGATCCTCCGGGCTGTACTTCTCATTGCTGACTCAACCCCACTTTTACGAATTTCACCGGAAACAAGGCGACTTGCTTTACAGCGATCACATGATCTACTCGCCTAAAGTCCCCGTTTTTCGTACGGACGAGGGGACATTGCTTGAAGAACCTTACCTGCTCTCGTTCATCACGTCGCCTGCGCCAAATGCTGGGGCACTGGCCAAGAATCAGCCAGCGAGGTTGGGCGCAGTACTCGAGGTTCTAAAGGTCCGCAGTGAAAAAATCCTTGCTCTGGCTGTCCGCCTGGGCTATACCCGCATCATCCTGGGAGCTTGGGGTTGCGGGGTTTTCAAGAACTCCCCCGAGGAGGTGGCCTGGGCTTTCCACAGCCATCTGGCCGTGGGCGGTCTCTTTAACGATCGCTTCCAGGAAGTCGCTTTCGCCATCTTGGACAAGTCGGAGGCTGGCGCAACCTACGCCGCTTTCGCCCATTGGTTTGCTTCTTAGGAGAGCAGCATGGTCTTATTCCGCCCTGTAGGTCTACAAGAGCTCCGGCTCATCGCCGCTTCGGGGTATAGGGCTTTTCCCCCGCGACTGCCCGACCAGCCCATCTTCTACCCCGTGCTCAATTTCGAGTATGCCGAGCAGATCGCTCGAGACTGGAACACCAAGTACAACGACCCGCCCTGCGGCTTCGTGACGCGGTTCGAGGTGGATGACGAGTACGTGAGGCGGTTCCCTGTCCAGATCGCCGGAGCACGGGTGCATCAGGAGTTGTGGGTTCCGGCTGAGGAACTGGAGGAGTTCAACCGGCACATTATCGGCAGAATCACGGTGGCGGCGGCCTACTACGGCCCGGGCTTCAAGGGCGAGATTGACCCGAACACCAACCTTCCGGCTGAGCTATCGGAGGATAGATGATAAACCTCTTCGGCTTCGACGTTCCCGCCTGGGCCTTCGACTGGACCGGCTCGCTGTGCGTGGTGGTCTCGCTGGTGTTCCTCTTCGGCAAGCGCCTGGCCTACTGGCACTGGTCCAACGCCTCGCTGCTGCCCTACTTCCTGCTGTTCACGGCGGGCGGCCAGTGGATGCTGGCGGGCTTGCAGGTGACCTACCTGATCTTCGGGGTTCACGGGCTGTACCTGTGGCACCTCGAGCGGCGGCGCGACGCGGGCGAGATCCGCTTCAACGAGCCCTTGTGGTACAGCGTGACCTGGGTGGCGAGCCTCGCCATCTTCGCCTACACCGTCGCCGTCACCGACTTCTCGCAGGCGTGGAACTGGGTGCAGTTCGGCGCGGTCTCGCTGGCGCTGGTCGCCAACTTCGCCACCACGCGCAAGTGGGCGTGGGGCTGGCCGGTGTGGATCGGCGTGAACGCGGTGCAGGCGGTGTACTTCCAGCACCTGGGGCTTTGGGGCCTCTTCGGCCTGCAATTCGTGCTGGCGGGGATGAGCGTGTACGGCTGGCTCGAGTGGCGCCGCCAGGAACGCCACGGGCGGGCTCGGCGCCAGCAGCCCGCGGGGGCGTGAGGGCATGGGCCTGCCCGAAGACCTCCCCCCTTCCCGCCTCAACCTGGTGGTGGGCAAGTTCGCCCCGCTGCACAAGGGGCACCAGCTCCTGCTCGAGCGGGCCCTGCAGGACACCACCGGCCACGACTTCCTGGTGGTGCTCGTCTACTCCAACCCCGACTTCCCCGAGATGCCCTCGAGGGTGCGGGCCGAGTGGGTGCGGCAGCTCTACCCCCAAGCCCGCGTCTATGTCCCCGAAAACCCCCCGCCCAACGACGCCGACGACCTCACCCACCGCGAGTTCGTGCGGCGGTGGCTCGAGGCCCACTACGCGCCCCACCTGGAGAATGTTCACGTCTACACCAGCGAGGGCTACGGCGAAGGCTTCGCCCGGCACCTGGGGGCTCGGCACGTCACCGCCGACCCCCAGCGGCGGCGCTTCCCCATCTCGGGGAGCCAGCTGCGCGAGTGGCTGGCCGAATTCAAAGCCCGGACGCGGCTGGAGCTAATAGGCCAGAGCCTGTGGACCGACTACGGCCAGAGCTGGGAGGTGTTCTGCCGGGCCGGGGAATGGCTCGACGAGCGGGTGTGGCGCTCGCTGCAGCACTGGTACGCCCCGGTGCAGCGGGTGGTGTTCCTGGGGGCCGAGTCCACCGGCAAGACCACGCTGGCGCGGCGCATGGCGCAGGAGTACGGCACCCGCTGGGTCGAGGAGTACGGGCGCGAGCACTACGAGCGCCGGGGCGGGGTGATGGAGCTCTCGGACTACCTCGAGGTCGCCCAAAGGCACCGCGAGCTCGAGGACGAGGCCGCCACGCAGGCCAGGAATTACCTCTTCGTGGACACCAACGCCCTCACCACGCTCTTCTTCAGCTACTACTACAACCAAAGCGCCCTGCTCGAGCTGCACGCCCTGGCCCGGGAGTGCGCCGGGCGCTACCACCACACCTTCGTCTGCGCCGACGACATCCCCTTCGAGCAGGACGGCTGGCGCGACAACGAGACCTGGCGCGGGCGGATGCAGGGGCTGGTGCTGCACGACCTCGACGTGCGCGGCGTCCCCTACACCGTGGTGCGGGGGAGCCTCGAGCAGCGGGTGGCGCAGGTGCGGGCGGTGCTCGAGGGCCGTCCCCTGCCCGCCGAGCCCTTCCCCACCCGCCACCTGGGGCCGCGGCCTGCCTGAGACTTATACTCGGTCTCGTGACGCTGGATCCGGGGTTGGTGCGGGCTCGAGGGGCGCTCTCGAGCCTGTTTTTGTTGCACGGCTTCGTGGCGGCCTCCTGGGTGGCCCGCATCCCGGCGGTCTCGGAGGGGCTGGGCCTGGGGGCGGTGGTGCTGGGCACCGTCCTGATGGGCAACATGGCCGGTTCGCTGCTGGGCGGCTTCACCAGCGGCGGGCTGGTGGACCGCTTCGGCAGCCGCCGCGTCGCGCAGCTCGCGGCGCTGGCGGGCCTGGGGTCGCTGCTGTCGCTGGCCCTGCTGCCGAGCGCGGCCTTCCTGTTCGTGGGCCTGGGGGTCTACGGCCTGCTGATGAGCTACCTCAACATCGCCATCAACGCGCAGGCCACGGCGCTCGAGGCCCGCTACGGGCGGCCCATCTTCTCCAGCTTCCACGCCCTGTGGAGCCTGGGGGCGTTGCTGGGCGCCCTCTCGGGGGCGGCGCTGGCGGGGCTGGGGCTCGAGCCCTGGCTGCACTTCGCGCTGGTGGGGCTGGTGGGCGCGGCGACGGTGGGCGTGGGCGGTCGGTGGCTGCTCGAGACCCCGGTCCCCCCCATCCGCCGCGTCTTCGCGCTGCCGAGGGGGCCGCTGCTCTTCCTGGGGCTGATGGGCTTGTGCACCGCCATCAGCGACGGCTCGATCCCGGGCTGGAGCGGGGTGTACCTGCGCGGCCTGGGCGCGCCCGAGTCGGTCGCGGCCATGGGCTTCGCCGTGCACCAGAGCGTCATGCTGCTGGGCCGCCTGAGCGGCGACTGGCTCGCCGCCCGCTACGGCGCGGTGCGGGTGGTGCGCTTCGGGGCGCTGTTCGGCGGCCTTGGCCTGGCGCTGGGGGTGCTGAGCCAGAGCGTCGAGGGCGCCTTGCTGGGCATCGCCTGCATGGGCTGGGGCATGGCTACCCTCTTCCCCATGATGTTCGCCGCCGCCGCCAACACCCCCGGCCTCACCCCCGCCAGCGCCATCGCCAGCGTCTCCACCATGAGCACCCTGGGCGGCCTGCTGGGCCCCATCCTCCTGGGCGCCGTGGCCGAGGTCGGCGGCGTGCGCAGCAGCTTCCTCCTGGCCGCCACGCTCGCCGGGGTGGTGAGCTGGCTGGCGTTTTCGCTGTCGAGCTACAGGCCTCGAGGGTCGAGGGTCTAGGGCCGAGGGCCAGGCGTACGACGTAGGACGCAGGACACGCGTCTTGCGTTTTGCGTTTTGCGTTTGGCGTACGACGTACGACGTACGACCCGCGCCCGGCTATCGGCTATCAGCCATCGCCCCTATTCCATCCAACAAAAAATATTTTCCGCACACCATCTTGAGGCCGTTCTCGAGGTGTAATCTGAGGCTTGGGAGAAAGTCAAATGATCACGGACCTA
>NZ_QXDL01000057.1:0-20104 GCF_003574345.1 Calidithermus terrae | reverse complement strand
CTGCCCACCTCGCCCAGCGGCCCCGAGTACGACCTCTCCCTGCAGGTGGCCCTGGAGCGCCCCCACGACCTGCACGACGTGCACGGCCCCTGGCACTACCGGGGCCTGCGCGACACCTACGCCCCCTTCCACCGCTCCACCGCCCTCTTCCACAGCGAGTTCGGCTGCCAGGGCGCGGCCTACCCCGCCACCCTGCGCCGCTTCGCCGGCGAACAACACCCCTTCCCCCCGGACGACACCAACCCCCTCTTCGTGCACCACGGCGCCTGGTGGCTGATGCGCCACCGGGTGGAGGAGGTGTTCGGGCCGGTGGCCGATTACGCGAGCTACTGGCGGCTCTCCCAGGCCCTGCAGGCCGAGGTGATCCGCTACGCCGTCCACGCCAACCGCCGCCGGTACCCGGCGTGCAGCGGCGCGTTGGTCTGGCAACTGGGCGAGCCCTGGCCGGGTGCCCACAACACCGCGCTGGTGGACCACTACGGCCACCCCAAGCTGGCCTACTTCGCGGCCAGCAGCGCCTTCGCCCCGGCCTTCGCCGGGCTGTGGTACGCCACCCCCCAGCAGCCCGAGCGCCTGGAGTTCACCCCCGAGGTGCTGTGCGACCGGCCTTTCGCGGGGCGGCTCGAGCTCGAGGTCCGCGGCCTGGAGGGCGCGTTGCTGGAGCGGCTGGAGTTCCCCGTGGCCGCCGAGCGCCACCAGGCGCTGGGGCCCTACCGCCGCCCCTGGGCCACCCCCGCCGTCCTGGCGCGGGTGAGCCTCCGGGACGAGCGGGGAGGGGAGGTCTCGCGCAACGAGTACCTCTTCACCCGGAGCACCCTCGAGCCCCTGCGCTCCCTCCCCGCGACGCGGCTCGAGGTCGAGCTCGAGGGCGGAGGGCTGGCCGTGCGGAACGCCGGGGCGGTCCCGGCGTACTGGGTCGCGCTCGAGGCCCTCACCCCCGGTTACCACGTGCGGCCCGGCGACGGCGGCTTCCACCTGCTCCCCGGCGAGCGGAGGCGGCTGGGCCTGGAGGCGTGCCGCCGCGCCTCCCCCGACCCCGACACCCTGAACGCGCCCGTGGAGCCCCTGCGCCTGCGCCTGGGGGCGCTCAACGCGCCCGGGCACCGGCTGGAGGTGGGCTAGTGGAGTTCCTGCGCTCGCTGGTGCAGGGGGCCGTCCTCACCTGGCGGCACCTGCCGGAGCTGATCGCCGTCAACCTGCTGTGGCTGGCCTTTAGCTGGACGCTGGTGGGCTTCGGCCCGGCCACCCTGGCGGCCTACGACTGGCTGGCCCGCCACGCCCGCGACGCGAAGGAGCTGCGGCTGAAGGAGTTCTTCCCCCTGCTGCTGCGGCACCTGTGGGCGGGGCTGGGGTGGGCGCTGGCGCTGGCGATCCTGCTGGCGCTGGCCTACGCCAACCTCACCTTCTGGCCGCGGGTGCTCCCGCCCTTCGCCCTGGCGGTGGCGCAGGTGTTCTGGTGGTACGTGCTGGTGCTGTGGCTGGCCCTACAGCCCTACGTGCTCGAGAGCCTCACCCTCGAGCCCGGCCCCCTGCCCTCCCGGCTGTTCGTGGCGCTGGCCCGCTTCTTCCGCGAGCCCCTGACGGCGCACGCGCGGGTGCTGGTGCCGGTGACGCTGCTGTGGGTGGGGCTGCAGTTCAAGACGCTGATCCCGCTGGTGCTGGTGGGGGTGGTCCTGCTGTTTTTCACGGTGAGCGTTAAAGCGATGTACGTCCCGCCACAACCCAAGGAGGAGGTTGCATGATCGCAGCCGGTATCGATTTCGGGGGGACCAAGCTGATGCTGGGCTTCGTGGACCAGGCGGGGCAGATCCTCGGCCAGCAGACCTTCCCCACCCCCAAGGAGCGCGGCCCCGAGGGCGTGGCCGACTTCGCGCTCGAGAAGCTGCACGCGCTGGGGCGTTCGCGGGGGATCGAGCTCGAGCGCTGCGTGGGGGTGGGCTCCACGGTGCCCGCCCTCGCCAACACCAAGGCCGGGATGCTGCTCTACGCCCCGGCCCACGGCTGGTGGGACGTGCCCTTCGCGCGGATGCTCGAGGAGCGCTTCCGCCTCCCCGCCCGCATCGCCAACGACGTCAACGCCTGCGCCTTAGCCGAGCTGCGCTTCGGGCTGGGGCGGCAGTTGCGCAATTTCTTGTGGGTGACGGTCTCGACCGGGGTGGGCAGCGCGCTGATCCTGGAGGGGCAGCTCTACGAGGGCTCGGGGGCGCTGGCGGGGGAGATCGGGCACTTCGTGCTCGAGCCCGAGGGTTATGAGTGCGGCTGCGGGATGCGCGGCTGCGTGGAGGCCATCGCGGCGGGCCCGGCCATCGCCCGGCGGGCGCGGGAGCTGGGCGTGCAGGCGGCCGACGCCCGGGAAGTGGCCCGCCTCGCGGCCCAGGGCGACCCCAAGGCCAAGGCGGCCCTGCGCGCCAGCGAGGACTACCTGGCCCAGGCCTTCAGCTACGCGGTCAACCTGCTCGACCTCGACGCGGTGGTGCTGGGCGGGGGGGTGAGCCAGAGCCTCGACCTGGCCTACGTCGAGCGGGCCATGCTCGCCAAGGTCATCATGCGCGAACGCCGCAAGGTGCGCGTTCTGCCCACCACCCTGGGGTACTCGGCAGCCCTGGTGGGGGCCGCTTCGCTGGTGCTGCCGGGGTGAGGAGAGCGCCTTGAACAATCCCGTCGTCTTCAACACCGCCAACTTCGCCTACCGCCAGGCCGGCTACCCCGGCGTCAGTGACTGGGGGCTGGCCTGCCGCACCACCCGGCTCTACCTGACGCCGCTGGAGACCTACGAGGAGCGCTTCGACGCCATGGTGGCCGAGGTGCAGGCGATGGGCTTCGACACCCTCGACCTCTGGACCGAGCACCTGGCGCTGCGCTGGCTCACGCCCGAGCACGTCGAGACCGCGGCGCGGGTGTTGGGGCGGCGCGGGATGAGGGTGGTCTCGATGGCCGGGGGCTTCGGGGCCACGGTAGAGGAGTTCGACCTCTCCTGCCGCATCGCCCGGCGGCTGGGCGCGCGCATCCTGGGCGGGGGCCTCGACCTGCTCAAGAGCGACCGCGCGGCGGTGGTGGAGAAGCTCGAGCAGTACGACCTGGTCTACGGCTTCGAGAACCACCCCGAGAAGACCCCACAGGAGGTGCTGGAGAAGGCCGGCGACCCTGCGGGGGGGCGCATCGGCGTGTGCATCGACACCGGCTGGTTCGGCACCCAGGGCTACGACGCCGCCGAGGCCATCCGCCGCCTGGGGGGGCGGTTGGTCAACGTCCACCTCAAGGACGTGCTGCGCGAGGGCACCCACGAGACCTGCCGCTACGGGCGGGGGGTGGTGGGCATCCGCCGCTGCCTGCAGGCGTTGAAGGAGGTGGGTTACAGCGGCCCCATTGACGTCGAGCACGAGCCCGAGGGCTTCGACCCCGAGGCCGACCTCAAAGCCAGCCACGCCCTGCTGCGGCAGTGGATGAAGGAGATCGCATGAAACCGCTCAACGTCGCCATCGTGGGTTGTGGGGTCATCGCCGGGCCCTACAGCAAGGACATCCTGACCCACCCCGAGCTCGAGCTGGTGGGCTTTTACGACCTCGACCCGGCTCGAGCCCAGAAGCACGCCGCCGAGTACGGCGGGCGGGTCTTCGGCTCGTACGAGGAGGTGCTGGCCGCGCCGGACGTGGACGTGGTGGTGAACCTGACCATCCACCACGCCCACCACGCGGTGGTGAAGCAGGCCCTCGAGGCGGGCAAGCACGTCTACGGCGAGAAGCCGTTGGCGATGAGCTACCGCGAGGCCGCCGAGTTGGTGCGGCTGGCGCAGGACAGGGGTTTGCGGCTGGCCTGCGCCCCCATCGTCTTCCTGGGCGAGGCCCAGCAGACCGCCATGCGCTGGGTGCGCGAGGGCAAGCTGGGGACGGTGCGGATGGTCTACGCCGAGGTCAACCACGGGCGCATCGAGGTCTGGCACCCGGCCCCCCAGCCCTTCTACGAGGTGGGGCCGCTGTTCGACGTGGGGGTATACCCCCTGACCGTCCTCACCGCCCTCTTCGGCCCGGCCCGGCGGGTCAGCGCCTACGGCACCACCCTCAAGCCCGACCGCCTGACCAAGCGCGGGGTGCCCTTCCGGGTCGAGGGCCCCGACTACCTGGCGCTGCACCTGGAGTTCGAGGGCGGCCCGGTGGTGCGGCTCACCGCCAACTTCTACGTCTCCCACCGCACGGTGCAGGGCGAGGGCATCGAGTTCCACGGCGACGCGGGCTCGCTGCACCTGGTGCGCTGGTTCGAGCGCGACGCCCGCCTCGAGTACGCCGACTTCGAGAAGCCCTACGAGCCCGTACCCCTCGACAAGACCCCCGAGCGCGGCTTCGACTGGTCGGCCGGCCTGCTCGACATGGCCGAGGCCATCGCCCAGGGCCGTCCCCAGCGGGTCACCGGGGCCCAGGCCGCCCACGTGGTGGAGATCCAGGAGGCGGCCTACCGCTCCATCGAGACGGGCCGCCCGGTCGAGCTGACCTCGAGCTTCGAGGTGCCCGCCCCCATGCCCTACGCGGCGGCCGAGCAGGCCTGAGGGCCGTGCCATGACCGGGCCGGGCATCCGCGAGTACCTCCAGGCCGTGCAGGGCGCCCTCGAGCACGTAGACGCGGGGGCGCTCGAGCGGGCCGCCGACGAGCTGTACCGCGCGTGGGAGGGGGGGCGCCAGGTCTTCGCCTTCGGCAACGGGGCCTCGGCGGCGCTGGCGAGCCACATGGCCGCCGACCTGGGCAAGCTGACCGCGCCCGACCTGGGGCAGGGGCCGTCCGTGAGCGGGGCCAGGCGGCTGCGGATCACCAGCCTGGGCGACAACGCCGCCTGGCTGACCGCCCTGGGCAACGACGTGGCCTACGCCGACGTGTTCCTCGAGCAGCTCAAGAACCACCTCCAGCCCGCCGACGTGGTCATCGGCATCAGCGGCTCGGGGGGCTCGGAGAACGTGCTGCGGGCGCTCGAGTACGCCTGCCGCGCCGGGGCCAGGGTGATCGGGTTCACCGGGATGCAGCCCCGGTCCGAGGCGATGAAGCCCTTCTGCGCGGTGCTGGTGCAGGCCCCGCTCGAGATGCTCGAGCAGATCGAGGACCTGCACGTGGTCTTCCACCACGCCATCGCCCGGCGGCTGTACGCGCGGGTAAAGGAGGCCCGGTGACGTGGTCCTACGCCGTACGCGAAAGGACAAAGGCGTAGGGCGTAGGACGTACGGCGCAACGACGGGGAACTGACATGCGCTACCTCTACATCGACGTGGACTCCCTGCGGGCCGCCCAACTGGGCTGCTACGGCTACCCGCGCCCCACCTCGCCCACCCTCGACCGGCTGGCCGCCGAGGGGGTGCGCTTCGAGCACTGCTACGTCTCCGACGCGCCCTGCCTGCCCTCCAGGAGCGCTTTGGCGCTGGGCCGCTTCGGGCTGAGGAGCGGGGTGGTCAACCACGGCGGGCTGGTGTCCGAGCCCTTCCCGCTGGGCCCGCGGCGGGGGTTCTCGGGGGCGCCGGGCTTCGAGACGCTGTTCCAGGCCTTCCGGCGGGCCGAGTACTACCCGGTCTCCGTCACTCCCTTCCCTAACCGCCACGTGGCCCCCTGGTTCACCCTGGGCCTGCGCGAGTGGCACAACACCGGCAAGGGCGGCTTCGAGCTCGCCCACGAGGTGAACGCGGTGGCCGAGCCCTGGCTCGAGGCCCACGCCCGGCAGGACCGCTGGTTCTTGCACGTCAACTACTGGGACGCCCACACCCCCTACCGCCTCCCCGACGAGCTGCCCAACCCCTTCGCCGGCTTCCCCGAGCCCGGGTGGCCCACCCCGGAGGTGCTCGAGGCCCACTGGAACAGCTACGGCCCCAACAGCGCCCAGGACTCCCCCGGGGTGTGGGCCAAGCAGGTGCCCCGCGCGGGCGTGCCCCACCAGATCCGCACCCGCGCCGACCTCGCCGCCTGGGTCGCGGCCTACGACATGGGCATCCGCTACGTGGGCGACCACGTCGCCCGCCTGCTGGCGATCTTGGAGCGCGAAGGGGTGCTGGGGGAGACCGTGGTCGTCATCAGCGCCGACCACGGCGAGAACCAGGGCGAGCACAACGTCTACGGCGACCACCAGACCGCCTGCTCGCACACCTCGAGGGTGCCCTTCGTCGTGCGGGGACCGGGCTTCGAGGGCGGGCGGGTCAACCGGGGCCTGCACTACCAGTTCGACCTCATGGCGACGCTGCTGAAGCACGCCGGGGGCGAGGTCCCGGCGGGCTGGGACGCCCGGCCCCTCGCCAGCCCCGACGACCCCGGACGCCCGGCGCTGGTGGTCTCGCAGATGGCCTGGACCTGCCAGCGCAGCGTGCGCTGGGGGAAGCACCTCATGACCCGCACCTACCACGACGGCTACAAGGAACTGCCCGAGCTCGCGCTCTACGACCTCGAGGCCGACCCCCACGAGGAGCGCGACCTGGCCGCGAGCGAGCCCGCGCTGGTGGCGGAGGGCCTGCGCATCCTCGACGGGTGGAAACACGCCCTGCTGCAGGACACCCAGGCCCCCGAGCCCTACGACCCCATGTACGTGGTGCTGCGCGAGGGCGGCCCCTGGCAGGTGCGCGGGCGGCTGCGCTGGTTCGCCGAGCACCTGCGCCGGACCGGGCGGGCCCACCACGCCGCGGCGCTCGAGGAGCGCCACCGGGGGGAGCTCTAGATGCGGCCGATCCTTCCCGGCCTCTACCGCCACACCGATTCCTCGCACGTCTACGTGCTGGCGCGCGGCGGGCGGGCCCTGCTGATCGAGGCGGGCAACGGCTCGGTGTTCGAGCGGCTGGGCGAGGCGGGGGTGGAGCAGGTGGACGCGGTGCTCCTCACCCACCACCACCGCGACAGCGCGGGCGGGGCGCAGGAGGCCGTGCGGCGGGGCGTCCCGGTCTACGCCCCCGAGGGCGAGCTCGAGTGGCTGCGCGACGCCGAGGGCTACTGGCAGCGGCGGCAACTGCTCAACAACTACGACCCCCGCGAGCACCACCGCACCCTGCTGGAGAACCTCGAGGCCCATCCCCTGCGCGACTACGGCACCTTCCGCTGGGGCGAGACCGCGATCCGCGTCCTGCCCACGCCGGGCCACACCCTGGGCTCGGTGACGCTGGGGCTCGAGTGGGGCGGGCAAAAGCTGGCCTTCAGCGGCGACCTGATCGCGGGAGCCGGGCAGGTGTGGTCGCTGGCCGCGACCCAGTGGACCTATAACGGCGGGGAGGGCCTGGCGGGGAGCATCCTCTCGCTGCTCGACCTGCACGAGCGCGGCTTCGGGCTGCTGCTGCCCACCCACGGCGAGCCGCTGGGCCCGGAGGCCGTCCCGCCCACCGTCGAGCGGCTGTGGGAGCTCATCCGGCTGCGCCGCCACAACCCCCGGCTGCTGCAACTGCGCGAGCAGCCCTTCGAGGCCATCACCCCGCACCTGCTGGGCAGCCGCACAAGCACGGCGAATTATTACGTGCTGCGCTCCGAAAGCGGCAAGGCACTGCTCTTCGACTTCGGCTACGACTTCATGTTCGGGGCCCCCAGCAGCACCGAGCGGGCGGCACGGCGGCCCTGGCTCTACACCCTGCCCGCGCTGAAGAGGCAACACGGCGTCGGGCAAATCGAGGCCGTGATCCCCACCCACTACCACGACGACCACGTGGCGGGCGTCAACCTGCTGCGTGAACAGTACGGCACCGAGGTCTGGTGCGCCGAAAACTTCGCCGACCTCCTCGAGCGCCCCCACGCCTACGACCTGCCCTGCCTGTGGTTCGAGCCGATCCCGGTGGACCGCCGCCTGCCGCTGGGGACGCCGCTGGAGTGGGAGGAGCACCGCCTCACCCTCCACGCCCTGCCGGGCCACACCCGCTACGCGGTGGCGATCCTGCTCGAGGCCGGCGGCCAGCGCGTGCTCGTCGGCGGCGACCAGTACAGCGACGCCGACGGGCTGGGCCTCAACTACGTCTACCCCAACGAGTTCCGCCCGTCCGACTACGCGCGCAGCGCCGAGCTCTACGCCCGCTTGCGCCCGGACCTGATCCTCAGCGGGCACTGGGAGCCCTTCTCCCCCCACGCGGGCTACTTCGAGGCGCTGCGGGAGCGGGGGGAAGCCCTCGAGCGCCTCCACGCCGAGCTGGTGCCGCTCGAGGCCCGCGCCTGGGCCAAGGCCCACCCCTACCGCCTGGACCTGTCCCGCGAAAGCGGGCTGAGCGTGCGCGTGTTCAACCCCCACCCCACCCCCCAGACCGCCCGCCTCTACCTGCGCCTGCCCCCCGGCCTGGAGGCCGACCGCCTCGAGGACGCGCTCGAGCTGCCCCCCGGCGGCGAGGCCGCGCTGGCCTTCCGGCTGACCGCCCGCGCCGCGGGGCTGCGCCGGGCGCGGGTGGGCGTCGGGCTGTGGCTGGGCGGGCGCGACTACGGAACGATTGCCGAGGCCCTGGTTTCGACGGAGGAGAAGGATGTTTGAGATTCGCGGAGTGCTCGAGGGCTTTTACGGGCGGCCCTGGTCGTGGGCCGAGCGGCGCGCGATGGTGGACTTCGCCGCCCGGCACGGCTACAACCGCTACTTCTACGCCCCCAAGAACGACCCCATCCACCGCAACCGCTGGCGCGAGCCCTACCTCCCCGCCGAGATGCGCTGGTTCGGGGAGCTGGCCCGGCAGTGCGAGGCGGGCGGCCTGAGGCTGGTGTTCGGGCTCTCCCCGCTGGAGTACCGCTACTCCGGCGAGGCCCACTGGCGCTCGCTGCTCGACAAGGTGCACGCCGCGCAGGCCGTGGGTATCCGCGACTTCTTCCTGCTGATGGACGACATGCCCGACCGCTTCCGCTACCCCGAGGACGGCGAGCGCTTCGGCTCGCTGGGGGAGGCCCAGGCCTGGCTGTGCGGGCGGCTGCGGCAGGAGGTGGCGGGCGAGCTGTACTTCTGCCCCACCGAGTACCACGGCGCCGGCGACTCGCCCTACCTGCGCACGCTGGGCGAGCGCCTGGACGGGGGCGTCGAGGTCTTCTGGACCGGGCGCGAGGTGTGCTCGAGCGTCCTCCGCACGCCCGACGCCCACGCCGTGTCCGCCGTGCTGCGCCGGCCCGTGGTCTACTGGGACAACTACCCGGTCAATGACGTGGACATGCGCTACGACCCCCACATCCGGCCCTACCGGGGCCGCGACCCCGACCTGGACAGCGCCTGCAAGGGCATCGCCCTCAACGCCGCGCTCCAGGCGGAGGCCAGCAAGATCGCGCTGCACACCGCGGCGCAGTACCTCGCCGACCCCCAGGCCTACGACCCCGACGCCGCCTGGGACCGGGCGCTGCTCGAGGTCACCGGCGACCCCGCCGACGCCGAGGCCGTGCGCACCCTGGCCGACCTGGCCCGCAAGAACCCCCTCGAGCCCGGCCGGCACCTCGACAACGCCCTGCGGGGGCGGCTCGAGGGCTTCTTCGCCGCGCCGGTCACGCCCGAGCGGGTGGGGGAGATGCGGCGGCTTTTCGAGGGACTCGCCCGCAGCGCCGAGCGCCTGGAGAAGCTGCACAACCGGGCCCTCGCCGCCGACCTGGCCCCCTGGACGCACAAGCTCGCGGGCTGGGCCGAGGTCGGGCTGCGGGGCCTGGACGTCCTGGAGGCCCCTTCCGAGGCCAAGGTGGAGGAACTGCTGGGGGCCATCTTCCGGGTGCGCGAGAACTTCCACTGGGTGGGGGGTGACCTCTTCGACGTCTTCGCCCGCGGGTGCGCGCGGGCCGCGCTCGAGCCGTCGCTTTCCCAGGCGGGCGGGGGGTGGCTGGAATGGAAGTGACCCTGCAGGAGACCGCCCGGCAGAAGGCCCAGGAGATCCTCTTCCGCAACGGCAGCCCCATCGGGCTGCTGGGCTCCTCGCAGGCCTACAAGCAGGTCTGGGCCCGCGACAGCATGATCTGCGGCCTGGGCCTGATGCTCAGCGGCGAGGAGGGCCAGGCCATCCACCGCGCCAGCCTGCGCACCCTCCAGGCCTACCAGAGCCCCCTGGGCAACATCCCCCACAACGTGGGCTTCACCGGCATCCCCGACCCCGCGCTCATCGCCCACGGCGGGGCCTTGAGGGTGGGCGACGACCCGCCGAAGGTGGTCGTAGACACCGCCCACGCCGGCTGCATCGACAACAGCCTGTGGTTCATCCTGGGCAACTACTACACCTTCATGACCGACGGCGACCTGGGGCGCCTGCGCTCGGCGTGGCCCGCCGTCCTCCGGGCGCACACCTGGCTGCGCTACCAGGACTCCAACGAGTGCGGGCTCCTGGAGGTCCACGAGGCCATGGACTGGGCCGACCTCTTCGCCAACCGCTACAACAGCCTGTGGCCCAACGTGCTGTGGTTCGCGGCGCACAAGGCGCTGGGCGCGATGGCCGAGGCGCTGGGGGAGGGCGCGGGGCCCTACCTCGAGGCCGCCGAGGACATCCGCTTCAAGGTCAACACCCTGCTGTGGGTGGGGCCGGAGGTGAGCAAGGACCTGGAGTGGGTGGAGAACCACCGCAAGGAGTGGCTCTACCCCATCCGCCTCACCACCACCCACCTGCAGGAGCGCCCCTACTTCCTGCCCTACATGGCCTTCCGCGACTACTGCGACCGCTTCGACACCTTCGGCAACCTCGCCGCCGTCCTCTTCGGGCTGGCGAGCGAGGCCCAGGCCGATAAGATCTTCGACTTCATCCGCACGCGCGGCGTGGACCGGCCGCACCCCATCAAGGCCATCCACCCGCCGGTGATGCCCGGCGACCCCGACTGGCGCGAGTACTACCGGCTCAGGAACCTCAACCTGCCGCACCAGTACCACAACGGCGGGGCCTGGCCCTTCATCGGGGGGTTCTACGTGGCGGCGCTGGTCAAGGCGGGGCGGCTGCAGGAGGCGGGGCGGCAGCTCGAGCGCCTCGCCGAGATGAACCGGATGAGCCGCAGCGGGGGGGAGTGGGACTTCAACGAGTGGTTCCACGGGGAGTCGGGGCAGCCCTCGGGCTTCGCGGGGCAGAGCTGGTCGGCGGGGATGTACGTCTACGCCTACGAGAGCGTGCGGCGCGGGGAGTGCCCGGTGTTCAACGCGGGGTTCGGATGGTGAGCGAGTTTATTGCCCCTGCGGGTGGGGAGGGGTCTGCTCGCGGTGTTTTGCATCGGCGACCTTCGGGGCGCCCTCAGGGGTATAGGGGGGCAGGGTTCGACCCCGGGGGAGTGGCGGTACGCCATAGCCGCCGCGCGGCGGTTTACTCGAGTGAAGCGGCGGCCGTAGGGACAACGCGCGCGTTGTCCCTACTACACCCTGCGGCGCTGCGCTGGCGCTACCGGCTGTTCAGCGGGGCCAGCGTCGGAAAAGCCGAGGCGACGCGCCGTGGCCTCTACGCCCGCCGCATCTCCCGCATCTGCTTCCAGGACTTCCGCGAGGTGAAAGAACCCTACACCGGCGCCGCGGGGGGGACGCTGGCGCGGCTGGAGGGCCCGGTCATACCCTCCACCCTGCGGGCGGCGCGGGACGGCAGGGGCTTCGTGCTGCGGGTGAAGGAGGTCGAGGGCAAAGGCGGGGAGGCCCGCTTCTGGCTGCCGGGGCGGCGCGTGGCGCGGGCCTGGGCCACTGACCGGCTCGAGCGCGAACGCCGGCCGCTCGAGCCGGACCCCGGCGGGGGCCTGCGCTTCCCGGTCAAAGCCCGGGGCCTCGCCACGGTGCGCCCCGAACCGGAGGGCGCATGAGGCCGCGGGTGGGCGTGGTGGCCGACGACGTCACCGGCGCGGGCGACATCGGCGGGCTGTTCGCCGAGCACGGCTACGCGGTGCGCGTCTTCGGGGCCGAGGCCGACCTGGGGGCGCTGCCCCGCCTCCTGGAGGGCCGGCGCTGCGACGTGCTGGTCGTGGACACCGACAGCCGCTTCCTGGGCCCGGAGGAAGCCGCCGGGCGGGTGGCGCGGGCGGCTCGAGCCCTCCAAGGCCTCGGCTGCACGCTCTTGTGGAAGAAGACCTGCTCGGTGTTCCGCGGCAACGTGGGGGCCGAGTTCGACGCCCTGCTCGACGCGCTGGGCGCCGGCTTCGGGGCGGCGGTGGCGGCCTTCCCCAAGAACGGGCGCACCACCGTCCACGGCGTCCACTACGTGCGGGGCGTGCCGCTGGACGAGTCCGAGTTCAAGGACGACCCCGTTCACCCCACGCGCACCGCCAAGCTGCTCGAGGTCGTCGCCGCCCAGTCCCGCCGGCCCGTGCACAGCCTGCCGCTCGAGGCGCTGCGCGAAGGGCGGGCCGAGGAGGTGCTCGAGGCCGCCCGGCGGCAGGGGGGCTACCTGCTGTGCGACTGCCAGACCCAGCACGACCTCCACGCCCTCGCCCGCCTGCTGCACGCCGAGCCGGTGCTGCTGGGCTCTTCGGCGCTGGCGGAGGAGTTGCCCCGCTTCTGGGACCCCCCCGAGCCCTTCGACCCGCTGGCCGGGGTGGACCTGGGCCCCGCCGGCAACGCGCTGGTGGTGGCGGGCAGCGTGATGCCCCAGACCCGCGCCCAGGTCGAGGCCTTCGTGGCGGCGGGCGGGGCCGAGCTGGTCCTGGGCGGGGAGGAGGCCCTCGCGCGCCCGGAGCGGGCTCGAGCCGCCCTCGCCGAACAGGCCGTGCGGCACCTGCGGCGTGGGGAGAGCGTGCTGGTGCGCTCGGAGAACCACCCCGAGGCCGTGCGGCGCACCCGCGAGCGCGGGGAGGCGCTGGGGCTGGGGGGCCTCGAGGTCAGCCGCCGGGTCTCCGGGCTGCTGGCGGAGGTCGCCCGTGAGGCCCTGGCCCACACCCCCGTGCGCCGGCTGGTCGTGCTGGGCGGCGACACCTCGGCCAGCGTGTGCCGGGCGCTGGGCATCCGCCAGACCGTGGTGCTGCGCGAGATCCAGCCGGGGCTGCCCTCGAGCCTGGCCGTGCTGGAGAAACCTTTGCTGCTGGTGCTCAAGTCGGGCTCCTTCGGCCAGCCCGACTTCATCCTGCGGGCCCTGGAACACCTGGAAAGCCTGAGGTCAAGCCATGACTGAAACCCTGCCCTTCCGCGACCCCGCCCGGCCCCTGGACGAGCGCGTCCGGGACCTCGTCTCCCGCATGACCCTGGAGGAGAAGCTCTCGCAGATGACCCACCCCGCCCGGGCCATCCCCCGGCTGGGCGTCCCGGCCTACAACTACTGGAACGAGGCCCTGCACGGCGTCGCCCGCAACGGCCGCGCCACCGTGTTCCCCCAGGCCATCGGCATGGCCGCGACCTGGGACCCCGCGCTCATCCGCGAGGTCGCCGGCGCCATCGCCGACGAGGGCCGGGCCAAGCACCACGAGGCGCTGCGGCAGAAGGGGGAGACCGACTGGTACCAGGGCCTCACCTTCTGGTCGCCCAACGTCAACATCTACCGCGACCCCCGCTGGGGCCGCGGCCAGGAGACCTGGGGCGAGGACCCCTTCCTCACCGGCGAGATGGGCAGCGCCTTCGTGCGCGGCCTGCAGGGCGACGACCCCAAGTACCTCAAGGCCGCCGCCTGCGCCAAGCACTTCGCGGTGCACTCCGGCCCCGAGAAGCAGCGCCACGGCTTCGACGCGCGGGTGAGCCTGCGCGACCTGCACGACACCTACCTGCCCGCCTTCCGGAAGCTGGTGACCGAGGCCAAGGTCGAGGCGGTGATGGGGGCCTACAACCGCGTCAACGGCCACCCCTGCTGCGCCCACCCCTACCTGATGGGCGAGGTCCTGCGCGGGGAGTGGGGCTTCGGGGGTCACTTCGTCTCCGACTGCTGGGCCGTGGCCGACTTCCTCCACGGCCACAAGATCGTCTCCGACGCGGCCGAGGCCGCCGCCATGGCGCTGAAGGCGGGGTGCGACCTCGAGTGCGGCGACGTCTACCGCAAGCTGGGCGAAGCCCTCGAGCGCGGCCTCCTCACCGAGGCCGACCTCGACGCCGCCCTCTCCCGCCACCTCGCCACCCGCTTCAGGCTGGGCATGTTCGACCCGCCCGAGGCCGTGCCCTACGCCCAGACCCCCATGAGCGTGGTGGGGAGCGAGGCCCACCGCGAGCTGGCCTACCGCGCCGCCGTGAAGTCGGTGGTGCTGCTGAAGAACAAGAACGGCATCCTGCCGCTGCGCGGCGTGCGCAGCGTGGGCGTCACCGGCCCCAACGCGGCTGCCGCCGACGTGCTGCTGGGCAACTACCACGGCCTCTCCGACCGGCTCACCACGCTCTTGGAGGGCGTCGTGGCCCGCGTCCCCGAGGGCGTGCGGCTCGACTACCGCCTGGGCACCCAGCTCGTCCACGAGGCGGCCTACCCCATCCGGGGCTTCCCGCCCGAGCTCACCTCCTGCGACGCGGTGATCGCCTGCATGGGCATCTCCCCGCTGCTGGAGGGCGAGGAGGGCGAGTCCATCGGCTCCGCCGAGAAGGGCGACCGCAGCCGCGTCGAGCTGCCCGAGGTGCAGGCCGAGTTCCTCCGCAAGCTGGCCGCCGCCGGCGCCCGGATCGTGCTGGTGCTCACCGGGGGCGGCCCCGTCGCGCTGGGCGACCTCGAGGACCTCGTGGAGGCCGTCGTCTTCGTGTGGTACCCCGGCCAGGAGGGCGGGCGGGCCGTCGCCGGCGTGCTCTTCGGCGACGAGGCCCCTTCGGGCAAGCTCCCCGTGAGCTTCCCGCGCTCCACCGCCGACCTTCCCCCCTTCGAGGACTACTCGATGAAGGGGCGCACCTACCGCTACGCCGAGGCCGAGCCGCAGTTCCCCTTCGGCTTCGGACTGAGCTACACCGCCTTCGAGTACCAGGGCCTGAAGCTGGAGAAGGATCGCCTGCGGCCGGGCGAGCCGCTGCGCCTCGAGGCCACCGTCGCCAACACCGGCCCGGCCGCGGCGGAGGAAGTGGTGCAGTGCTACCTGCACGACCTCGAGGCCAGCGTCGTGGTGCCGCGCTGCAAGCTCGTGGGCTTCACCCGCGTCGCCCTGGAGCCTGGCGAGTCCCGCACGGTCGCCTTCACCCTCACCCCCGAGCAGATGAGCCTGGTGGACGAGGACGGCAAGCTGCGCCTCGAGCCCGGCGAATTCCGCGTGACCGTGGGCGGCTGCTCCCCGGGCGGACGGGGGCTCGAGCTGGGCGCGCCCCGGCCGGTTTCGGCGGTTTTTACCGTGGGGAGTCATAGCCGATAGCCGGGCGCGGGGCGTACGTCCTAAGTCGTACGTCCTACGTCGTACGCAAAACGCAAAACGCCAAACGCAAAACGCCAAACGCCAAACGCAAGACCCTTCAGCGGGGTCAATCATCCACTGGGGTTGCGCCCTACCCCACAGGCTGGCTGCAGCCCCACTTCCCAAGGGACACCAAACCACAGCACCGCAGACCAACCCCGTCCCCGCCAGCGCAAAGGGAAAAGGGGCGAACGCGAGGTTCGCCCCTCCTGGGTTCGGGTCTTCGTAGACGCCCGGAGCCTAACGCTGGCCCTGGCTGCGGCCGCGTGAGCCTCTTTCGCCGCCCTCCTGCTGCCCGCCCTGCTCGGCCTGGCTGGTGGTGTCCGACTGCCCCTGGCCCTGCTGCTTGACGCGGATGTTGTTCTGCACGTCGCGCACGCCGGTGCACATCTCGGCGATCTCCTCGGCACGGCGCTTCTGCTGCCGGTCGGTCACGGTGCCCGTGAGGGTGACCTCGCCGCCCGACACCTGCACCTCGATGTCGCTGGCGTCAACGTCCCAGGCCTCCATGAGGCGGTCGGAGACTTCCTCGCGGATGCGCTCGTCGCTGCGCTGGTAGCCCTTGGGGCCTTTGCCGTAGTGCTGGCCGCGGGCGCCCTGGCCCATGCCCTGGCTGCCCTGCCAGCCCTGACCGCTGAAGCCGCCCTGGCCCTGACCGCCCCAGGTCTGCTGGCCGCCCTGCCAGTCCTGCCCGTAGTGCGAGCCGCCGAAGCGGCCGCTGTACCCGCCGGTGCCGCCCTGGTTGCCGTAGCCGCCGTACTGGTCGCTGAAGCCGCCCTGCCAGCCCTGGCCGCCCTGGCCCCGTTGCCCGCCCTGCCCGCCGTATTGATCGCCGTAGCGGCCGCCCTGGCCGTACTGATCTCCACCGTAGCGGCCGCCCTGGCCGTAGTGGTCACCGAAGCGGCTGACGCCGCCTTGGGTGCTGTAGCGCCCCTCGTCCTCGTAGCCGCCATAGCCACCCCGGCGGCCCCGGCCGAACTCCTCACGGCCCCGGCCGACGTCCTCGCGCCCGTAGCTCGAGCGGTCGTAGTCCTCGTCGTAGCGGCCGCCGTAGCCCTGGCCTTCCGAGTAACGGTCCTGGCTCATGTAGCGCTCGTCGCCCCGGTCACGGTCGTAGCGCTCGGAGCGCCCGTAGCGGTCCTCGTCGCCTTCGTAGGCGTCGGTGCGGCGGCCGGAGGTCTGGTAGGTCTCGCGCTCGTCGCGGCGGTCTTCGCGGTCGTAGCGGTCGGTGTTGCGCTTAGCCATAGACTTCCTCCTCTGGCGGTAGCTTCACCGCCGGATGGCTCAAAACGGTGCTGCGCTCGAGTTTGGGCCCAAATCCGAAGCTTAGCGAACATACCATAAGCGCGTTTGCTGAACGTGGCCTGAGTGCCGATACAGACGCGATTTTTGGCATTCTAAAGTGTTAACCCTTAAGGGTGTTACGCCCCTGCCCGGGCGGGGCATGGATAATCAAGGTCGGGGCTTTTTCGTCGTTTACCGTGAGGTGGGCCCGCGATAGCCGAAACGGCTTCAGGCCAACCTCAGCATTGACAGCCACATTGAGGAGGGCGGGGCCGGACCGTGGCACTGATTCTGGTAGTGGATGACGAGGCGAGCATACGGTCTTTTCTGCGCAGAACCCTGAGCCTGTACGGCCACGAAGTGATGGTGGGGGAGACTGGGTTGCAGGCGGTGGAGATTACCGCCGAGCGATGTCCCGACCTGATGATCCTCGACTACAACCTGCCGGGCCTCGACGGCCTCGAGGTGCTCGAGGCCGTCGCCCGGCGCTGCCCCTCGCACAAGGTGCTCATGCTCACCGGGCGCGAGGACCACGAGGTGGAAGACCGGGCCGTGGCGCTGGGCGTGGGGGCCTTCGTGCAGAAGCCGATCGACCTGAACCGGCTCATCGCTCTGGTGGACGCCCTCCTGGAGAGCCCCTGATACCGGCTTCACAAAGCTACGCTTCAAATCCGTCAGGGGTACATCTTCGTGAAGCCCAGGGCACTCCCTTCGGCCGGGGTGGGTAGCCTCCCATCGGGAGGCTACCCACCCAAACCTGGTATGACACCGGCCTCAACGAGATAACCTGATTTAACCGAAAAATCTATCGGGGTTTTCGCTTCGTCCGGGTCCGGAGGATCATTCCGGGAGCGGCACGACCCGGGCTCAGCCGCTGGCGGTGCCCAGGACCCCCTGGACCACGTCGAGCAGACGCTGGGGGTCGATGGGCTTGACCTCGAACCGGTCGGCGCCTAAGGCCAAGGCCTCGCGCCGCACCTCGGGGTCGTCGTTGGCGGTGAGCAGGATCACGGGCAGGCCGGGCCGCTCGAGCTTGAGCTGGCTCAGCACGGTCAGGCCGTTGGCCCCGGGCAGCCAGTAGTCGAGGATGACCACCTCGGGCCGGTACTCGCGCACCGCCTTCAGGCCCTCCTCGCCGCTCAGCACGCTCTCGACCTGGAAGCCGGCCACCCGCAGCACCCGCCGCAGGTAGCCCTGGATCATCAGGCCGTCTTCAATGATGAGAACCCTCGCCATCAGCCGTGCCCTGGTCGCTGCGGGCGCATGGCCCGGGCAATTCGCGTCTTGAACAATGGATCGCTCACAATCCTGTCGCCGGCGACCTCACGCCGAGTTCGTGCCCCCCAGCAGCCCGTTCACCGTGTCGAGCAATTGGCTGATGTTGACGGGCTTGACTAAGTAGGCCGTCGCCCCCACCAAATCCTCGGGCTGGTTCTCCTCCTCGTCCTTGGCGCTGAGCACCACCGTCTTGAGCGCGATGCCCTGCGCGTCCAGGTGCTGGAGCACCTCTTTGCCGTCGAGGCCCGGCATCATCAGGTCGAGGATGAGCAGGTCGGGGCGCTCGGCCTCGAGCCGGTGCAGGCACTCCTCCCCTGAGGCCAGGGTCTCCACCGCGTAACCGGACAGCCCGAGCGCGCGCTGCAGGAAACGGCGTACCGAGGGGTCGTCATCCACCACGAGGATACGCTTCATGGCTTCCTCATCCTGGCTGAACTAAGTCTATAGCAAAGCCAAGGCCATACATTAGAGCCGGTGCTTCAGCTCAATCAGCAAAAAAAGGATAAGCCAAAGGAGGCAAGGCGGGGAACACCCCCGCACGGGCGGAGCCGCTTCTAGCACTCCCCAGACGGCCGCTCGGGCGGGGTGAGCGGCAGGCGCACGAAGGCGGCGGTGCCCCGGCCCAGCTCGCTCTCGAGCCGGATGTCCCCCCCGTGGTACTCCACGATCCAGCGGGCGATGGACAGCCCCAGCCCCGTGCCGCCCGGGTCGCGCGAGCGGGAGACGTCGGCGCGGTAGAAGCGGTCGAAGACGTGGGGCAGGTCGTGGGGGGCGATCCCGACCCCGCTGTCGCGCACCCAGAACTCGGCCCAGCCCTGCGCCTCGCGCCAGCCCAGCCAGACCTCCCCGCCCTCGGGGGTGTACTTGAAGGCGTTCTCCAGCAGGATCAGCGCGAGCTGCTTGACGCGGTCGGGGTCGGCGACCAGGGGGAGCGGGGGGCCGGGCTCGAGCCACAGCCGGTGCTCGCGGCTGAGGTGACGGGCCTCGCCGGCGGCCTGGCGCAGCACCTCGCCGAGCTCCACGCGGGCGAGGCGCAGCGGCACGCCGGAGTCGCCGCGCGCGAGGGTGAGGAGGTCGTTGACCAGGCGCGACAGCCGGGCCGCCTCCTGGGCCGACTCGCGCAACGAGGCCTCGCGCTCCTCCGGGGGGATGTCCTTGAAGAGCGTGAGCAGCTCGAGGTTGCCCAGGATGGCGGTGAGGGGAGCGCGCAGCTCGTGCGAGGCGTCGGCGACGAAGCGGCGCTGGGCCTCGAGCGAGCGGCGCAGGGCCTGGTCGGCCTGGGCCCGCTCCACCAGCGGCCACACCCGGCCCGCCACCTCCTGCACCAGCCCCACCTCCTCGGCGTGCCAGTGGCGCGGCCGGGCGCTGGCGAGGTTCATCACCGCCACCCACTCCCCGCGGTAGAACTGCGGGACGCTCACGAAGGCCCGCACCCCGGTCTGCCGGTAGTTCGCCGCGAGGGCCGCGGTGAAGGGGTGGGCCTCCACGTCCTCGACCCGCAGGGTCTCGCCCCGCCGGTACGCGGCCTGCCCCTCCGGGGCGATGAGGTCGGCGACGGGGTAAGAGCCGGCCAGGCTCGGCAGCCCCGCCGACCAGTCGCGCAGCACCGTGAATCGCTCGCCCTCGATGCGGGCGAAGTGGCAGCGGTCTACGGCGAGGTACTCGCCCAGGGCGCTCGAGGCCGCCGCCAGGATCTCCTCGGGCTCGCCCAGCGGGCGCAGGCGGGCCTCGAGGTCGAGCAGGAAGCGGTCGTCGAGCTCGGCGCGCTTGCGCTCGGTGATGTCTTCGATGTAGCCCACCCACTCCCGGACCTCGCCGCCCGGGCCCAGCATGGGCACCGCGCGCGCGAGGACGTGGCGGTACTGCCCGTCGTGGCGGCGCAGGCGGTACTCCATCTCGAAGGGCGAGCGGTGGACCAGCGCCTCGCGCCAGGCCGCGGCCACCGGCTCCCGGTCGTCGGGGTGGACCGCGGCGAAGCCGCCGAGGTCCTGGTACTCCTCGAAGGTCTGGCCCGTGAAGCGTTGCCAGCTCTCCTGCCTTCCCTTGAAGCGCCCGTCCGGCTCCGCGCTCCAGATGATGTTGGCCGAATTCTGCACCAGCAGGCGGTAGCGCTCCTCGCTCGCGCGCAGCTCCTCGTAGAGCCGGGTGCGCTCGAGGGCTTGGGCGCAGAGGTCGGCCAGGGTGAGCACGAAGGCCCGCTCGGCCGGGTCCCACTCCAGCTTCCCCGCGAAGCTGAAGTTGAGGCTTCCCACGACCTCCCCGCCCACCCACAGCGGCAGGCTGACCCCGGCCTCGCTGCCCAGGGCACGGATGTCGGCCTCGAGGTGGGGGTACTGGCGGGCGAAGTCCTCGCTCGAGCGCATCCAGCGGGGGTGGC
>NZ_QXDL01000056.1:0-20193 GCF_003574345.1 Calidithermus terrae | reverse complement strand
CCGTACCACTGGGCGTTCAGCCGGGCGTGGCGCAGGGCGGTGTGAACGCGCTCCTCGAGGGCCGGCCCCGCCGCCGAGCCGCCCTGCCGGATCCGCGCGAAGATCCAGGGGTTGCCCACCGCGCCCCGCCCGATCATCACCCCGGCCACCCCCAGCTTCAGGCGCTCGAAGTACTGCTCGGGCGTACTCACGTCGCCGCTGCCGACGACCGGCACGCGCACCGCCTGGGCCACGCGGGCGATGGCCTCCCAGTCGGCCTCGCCGCCGTAGCGCTGCTGGCTGGTGCGCCCGTGAACCGTGATCAGGCTGGCCCCGGCGGCCTCGAGCCCCTGGGCGATCTCGAGGCTCTGGTCGTGGTCCCAGCCCAGCCGGATCTTGGCGCTCACCGGGAGGCTCGTGCCCTGGCGCATGGCCCGCACCAGCGCGAAAGCCAGCTCGGGCGTCTGGAGCAGGCAGGCCCCGCCCCGGCCCGCCATCTTGGGGGCCGGGCAGCCCATGTTGAGGTCGAGGGCGACGGGGCCGAACTCGGCCTCGGCCTTGGCCGCCGCGTCGCGCAGAACGTCGGGCTCGTGGCCGAAAAGCTGGAGCACCAGCCGTTCCTCGCCGGGGTAGGGGGCGCCCAGCTCGAGCGAGCGGCGCTCCCCGGCCAGGAAGCCCCGCGCCAGCACCATCTCGCTCACCACCCAGCCCGCGCCGTGCTCGAGGGCCAGCTTGCGGAAAGGCGCGTCGGTGTAGCCGGCCATGGGCGCGAGCACCGGCTGGGGCTGGCGCAGGGCTTCCGCGTAGAAATTGGTCGGGCGCGTGTGAGCGAGCGTTTTTACCTCCTACCTGGCCGCCGCCGAGATCACCAGCGAGAAGAAGCCGTCCTGGGCGGAGCCGAAGGCGGCTGCCGAGGCCGTGAAAGTATACGTGTCGTCGGCCTTGGGCATGATCACCACCCTCGCGATGTTCGAGAGTTCCGTGTCGCGTACGCTGACCCAACCCTTCGAGTCGCGCACGTACAGGTCGGCGTCGGTAATGCCCTTACCCCCCTCCCCGATGACCTCGATGGTGTAGACCAGGCCCTTCGACAGCTTCCGCGAGTAGCTGCGGCTCGCGTCCTTGCGGTCCAGCTTATCAATAAACACCGCCAGCGGATAACTCCCCTCGGCGTCAGCCAAGCCCAATTGCTGGCTGGTCAGCGTGAGGACCCGGTCGATCCGGCCGGTGTTCTGGAAGCGGTACTGCGCCACCGCCAGCCCGACCAGCAACAGCGCGCCTAAGGCCATGAATATTGCGAATCGTTTCATACAACCGCACCTCCAAGGCAATACTTTAGCGTGATTCCACCGAATTGCAATTCCTTTATAGTGCGGTCTGTGAGCCAACCCCGCCAAGCACTCAGAGCGCTCGAGGCCTCCCTCTCCAGCGTGCTCTTCGGGCAGGAGCGCGTGATCCGCGAGCTCCTGGCTACGGCCGTCGCCGGGGGGCACGCCCTGCTCGAGGGCCTCCCCGGCCTGGGCAAGACCCTGCTCGCCCGGGCCTTCGCCGAGGCCTCGGGGCTCTCCTACCGCCGCATCCAGTTCACCCCCGACCTGCTGCCCGCCGACGTCACCGGCACCGAGGTGCTCGAGGACGGCGGGTTCGTCTTCCGCCCCGGGCCGCTCTTCGCCCAGGTGGTGCTGGCCGACGAGATCAACCGCGCCACCCCCAAGACCCAGTCGGCGCTGCTGGAGGCCATGCAGGAGCGCGGGGTCACGGTGGCCGGGGTGCGCTACGCGCTGCCCGAGCCCTTCGTGGTGCTCGCCACGCAGAACCCGCTCGAGCTCGAGGGCACCTACCCCCTCCCCGAGGCCCAGCTCGACCGCTTCATGAGCAAGATCGCCGTACAGGCGCCGCCCCGCGCGGTCTGGCTGCGCATCCTGAGCGAGGAGCCCGCCCAGCCGAAGGCGGTGGAGGGCCTCGACCTGCCCCAGGCCCGCCGCGAGCTCGAGCAGGTCGTGGTGAGCCAGCCCGCGCTCGAGGCCATCGCCAACGCCGGCCAACTGGCGCTGGAGGACAAGCGCCTGCGCATGCCGCTCTCCCCCCGCGGGGCCAAGGCCTGGCTGGCGCTGGCCCGCGCCCTGGCCTACCTGGCGGGCCGGGCCCACCTCGACTGGGAGGACCTGCGCCAGGCCATGCGCCCCGCCCTCGCGCACCGCCTGCTGCTGACCGAGGAGGCCCAGTTCGAGGGCGTCACCGTAGAGGCCGTGCTGCAGGACTTGTTGCGCAGGACGATGCCGAAGTGAATGCCCTACTCCGTACGCTATGCGCCGAGGCACCCTGACGTAGGACGCACGACCTCCAATGACCCGCTACCGCATCCGCACGCGCCCCACCCAGCCCTACGCGGGCGAGCGCACCCAGCCCAGGCCGGGGCGGGGCCTCGAGTTCTACGAGCTGCGCGGCTACGCCCCCGGCGATGAGCCCCGTTTCATCGACTGGCGGGCCTACGGGCGCACCGGGCGGCTTTACACCCGCGTCTTCCAGGCCGAGGTCCCCGCCCGCTTCACCTTCCTGCTCGACGGCTCGCCCAGCATGGCCCTCTTCGGCAAGGCCCCTTACGCCGAGCGCGTGCTGCACCTGCTGGCGGAGCTCTCGAAGTCGGAGGGCGCTTTCCTGTGGGGCCAGGGGCGCTACCGGGGCCAGGCCCGGGCGGTGGCGGAGGGGCCTAAGGCCGCCCTCGCCGTCCCCCGGCCCAAGGGCGCGACCGTGCTGATCACCGACGGGCTCGACGAGCTCGACTGGGTGCGGCTGCTGGGCAAGCTCAAGCACGTGGTGCTGGTGCAGGTCCTGGCCCCCCAGGAGCTCTCCCCCGCCCCCGCCGAGGCCCTGCTGCGCGACGTGGAGACCGGGGAGCGCCTCGAGGCCGGCCCCGCCGAGGTCGCCGCCTACCAGAGCGCCCTCGAGGCCCACCTGCGCAAGCTCAAGCTCACCGCCCGCCGGCTGGGCAGCTACGCCCTGCTGCGGGTGGGCGAGCCCGTCGTGCCCGCGCTGCTGCGGCAGGGCGTCCTGGAGGAGCGCTGAGGGGGACGGGTAAGCTTCGCTAGATGTGCTCGAGGGTGTTCCTCAGGCTGTTGCACAGCACCTCGAGCTTGAAGCGCTCCTCCCGCGAGTAGGGCAGGTCCAGGGTTTCCACCACCCCGCTCGCCCCCACGATGCACGGCAGGGACAGGGCGACCCCGAACTCGGCGTTGCGCGAGCTGACGGTCAGCACGACGTTCGCGCCGTAGAGGATGGCCTCGACCACGCGGGCGATGGCGGCCCCCACGCCGTAGGAGATGGCCCCCTTACCCTCCACCACCCGCCGGTTGGAGCGCTGCACCCGGTCGGTGATGGCGGACTGGTCGCGCGCGGTCCAGGGCACCCCGCGCTGGGCGGCGAACTCGGTGATGGGCAGCCCGGCCACGTTGAGGTTCGACCACACCACCAGCGCCGAGTCGCCCTCCTCGCCCACGACGTAGCCGTTGACGTGCTCGGGCGAGACCCCCAGGTGCGCGGCCACCGCCGCCCGCAGCTGCATGGTCTCGAGCACCGTCCCCACCCCCAGCACCCGGCTCACGTCGCGGCCCTCCAGCAGCCGGTAGACGTACTCGGTCATGGAGTCCACCGGCTGGGTCGCCACCAAGAGCACCGCGCCGGGGGCGGCCTCGAGCACCTGCGGGATCGCCTCGCGGTAGATCAGCGTGTTGCTGCTGATCAGCTCCGCGCGGCTCAGGCCCCCCTTCTGGCGCAGGCCCGCCGCCAGCACCACCACGCCGGCGCCTTTGACCTGGGCGTAGCTCCCGCTGTAGACCCGCACCCCCCGGTCGAGCGTGGCGGCGGCGGCCACGTCGGCCGCCTGGGCCTGGGCCTTGTCCCGGTCCACGTCCAGCAGCACGATCTCCTCGCACGACCCCCGCAACGCCAGGGTGTGAGCGGTGGTAGCCCCGACCAGACCGGCACCGACGATGGCGACTTTGCTCATGCTCACCAGTCTAAGCAACCGCTGCCGCCTGTATACTCGAGCCATGGCCCGCCAGAACCCCGTCGGGCAAGCCACTTTTTCGAGGAATACCTCGAGCTGGAAACGCGATCACAGGTGCGTCATGAGCTCGTGGACGGCTATCGATTCGCCATGGCAGGCGGAACCGCAGATCGCAACCGCATCTGCAGCCGGCTCCTCCGCTTGACCTACGACGCCGCGGAGGCCTCCGGGTGCGAGCTATTCATCGACGACATGATCGTACAGACACCCGGCGGGAAAGGTTATTACCCCGACCTGTTCCTCACCTGTGAAGAATCAGACGGCAGGGCTCGGTTCAAGCAATTACCCTGCTGGGTTATCGAGGTATTGTCAGAATCGACGGAAGCCATCGACCGGGGCGAGAAACTGCACAACTACAAGACCATCCCCAGCCTCAAGGCCTACGTCTTGGTTTCTCAAGACCAGAAGCTGGTCGAGGTTTACCGCCGCCTGGAGGACGGCACCTGGCGCTACGAAACCCTCGAGGGCAGCGACGTCCTCGAGTTGCCCTGCCTCGAGCTCAGCGTGGGGCTCGAGGAGATTTACCGGGCCATCACCTGACCAACCCCTCGGCCTTTCTGACCGCGGCGATGAAGTCGCCATACTCCCAGACCTTCGGCAGGCTCGAGAGATAGGGCGTCAGCTCCTCAGGGCGTTTGACCGGGAGTTTTCCGACTTGGCCCCCCTCGAGCTGATCGCTCACGAACACCAGGATCGGCTTTACTTCTGCCCCCAGAATCTCCTTGAGCTTGTGGGACTGCCTCCAGGCCTGCTTGACCACCTCGTCCTGGCGTCTGCCCTTGTTGTACAACCCCTTGGGCGTCGCGATCACCTTGCCGCTGTAGTTCTTGACCTCCACGTTGAACGCCCCGGCGGGTCCGATCACTAAATGGTCCACGTTCTCCCCGCCCAAGTCCAGGTCGTGAAAGACGCGCCAGCCGGTGGGGAGTCGCTCGAGGCTCCTGCCGACCGTGACCTCCCCTACGTAGCCCTTGCCCACGGCCCGGACGGCCTTGGTCATCTCTTTGCTGCTGAGTACCCGCAGGACGAGGAGCAGGGCCACCAGCGGGGCCGCCGGGGCAAGGAAAGGCACGAGCACCCGGATGAGGAGGTATCCCCCGAGCCCGACGACGAGGAGAATCACCGCTAAGGCAATAAGCTTGTTGCGCAAAGTCTTTCCGGCTGTACCGTGCTTGATGGACATGCCCCAAAATACAAAACCCCCGCGATTCTGCGGGGGCATTTGCCGCATCGAGGGTCAAGCCCTGGGCTGCGGGTAACCCTCGGCCTCGAGCGACAGACGAGGCATCGCCGGCTACGAACGACTGGCCTCAGGCTTTCGGCTGCGGGTAACCCTCGGCCTCGAGCACCTTCTGGGCGATGCGGCGGCGCAGGTCCACGAGGTCGGCGGGCTCGTGCTTGGTCAGGCGGCGCACGGCGGAGGCCATCACGCGCATCTCGTCGCCTTCGGCCAGGCGGGGCAGCACGCCGAGGGCGGCAGACTGGGCGCGGTCGAGGGCCTGGTAGAGGTAGAGGGTGGTCATGTCGGCCCAGACCCCGCCGCCCAGGCGGCGCGAGCGCAGCAGCATGGACTCGGCGGCGTAGATGTCGATGAGGGCGTCGGCGGCGACGGCCAGGATCTCCTGCTCCTCCTCGAGCCTGGTGGCGTACTTCAGGGCCGCCAGGCCGCTCGTCATGAGCGCCAGCTTCTTGAGGTTTTCGATCTGGGCGAGCTCGAGGTCGTCGGGCTGGTCGAAGGAGGGCTCGAGGAGTTCCTTCTGGAGGTTCATGGCCGCGTCCACCAGCGGCAGCTCGCCCTTCATGGCCCGGCGCAGCAGCATGCCGGGGATGAGCAGGCGGTTGATCTCGTTGGTGCCCTCGAAGATGCGGTTGATGCGGCTGTCGCGGTAGGCCTGCTCGATGGGGTACTCGGCGCTGTAGCCGTAGCCGCCGTGGATCTGCACGCCCTCGTCCACGCAGTAGTCGAGCACCTCCGAGCCCAGCACCTTGATGATGCTGGCCTCGATGGCGTACTCCTCGATGCCCGCGAGCACCGCCTCGGTGCCGCTCTTGCCCTGCAAGGCCTCGTCGATGAGGCCCACGGTGCGGTAGGTGGCGCTCTCCCCGGCGAAGATACGGGTAGCCATCTCGGCGAGCTTGTGCTGGATGAGGCCGAAGTGGGCGATGGGCTTGCCGAAGGCCACGCGCTCCTTGGCGTACTTGGCCGACAGCGCCAGGGCGTGCTTGGCCCCGCCGATGGCCCCCGCGCCCAGCTTGTAGCGGCCCACGTTGAGCACGTTGAAGGCGATCTGGTGGCCCTTGCCGATGGTGCCCAGCACGTTCTCGACGGGCACCTTTACGTCTTCGAGGATCACCATGCGGGTGCTGCTGGCCTTGATGCCCATCTTCTTCTCTTCACCGCCGAAGGACAGGCCCGGCGTGTCGCGCTCGACCAAGAAGGCAGTGAACTTCTCGCCGTCGATCTTGGCGAACACAGTGAACAGGTGGGCGAAGCCGGCGTTGGAGATCCACATCTTGGTGCCGTTGAGGACGTAGTGCTTGCCGTCCTCGCTGAGCACCGCCTTGGTCTTGGCGGCCAGGGCGTCGGAGCCGTTGCCGGGCTCGGTGAGGCAGTAGGCGGCGACCCACTCGCCCGAGGCCAGCTTGGGGAGGTACTTGGCCTTCTGCTCGGGGGTGCCGAAGTAGACCAGGGGCAGGGTGCCGATGGAGGTGTGGGCGCCGTAGGTCACGCTGAAGCCGCCGGTGGGCGAGAGCTCCTCGGCCACCACGGTGGAGATGGTCTTGGGGAGGTCGAGGCCGCCGTACTCCTCGGGCACCTCGATGCCCAGCAGGCCCTGCTCCCCGGCCTTGCGCATCAGGGGGACGTTGAGCTCGAGCTCGCCGTGCTCGAGGCGCTCGGCTACGGGCTGGTACTCGCGCTCGACGAAGGTGCGGGTGGTCTTGATGATCTCGCGCGTCACGTCGTCGAAGTCTTCGGGGGTGAAGATGCCCTCGGGCTTCTCCAGCAGCCAGCCGCCGCCTTTTTTCGCCAGTTTGCGATCTGCGATCATGCCTGTACCTCCGGGAAACTTATACCGAGTCAAAGTTTATACCAGGGCAAAGGCCGAAGTCAAACCACCCGGTGGAGGTCGAGGAAGCGGGATGGGTCAGCGGCGGGCCCCGGCCCGCTCGAGCAGCCGCACCATCCCCGCGTAGCCGCGCTGCCGGGCGTGCTGCAAGGGCGTCACCCCGCCCCGGTCGGCGAGGTTGGGGTTGGCCCCGGCCTCCAGCAGCAGCCGCACCACCTCGGTGTGGCGGGGCCCGCCGTCGCCCAGGATGATCGCCTCGAGCAGCGCGGTCCAGCCGAGGTTGTTGACGTGGTCGAGCGGGGCCTTGGCCTCCAGCAGCACCCGCACCGCCTCCACGTGGCCCAGGTGGGCCGCGGCGATGAGGGCGGTGCCGTCGTAGGGGCTGGTGACGTTCCGGGCGCTCGCGCCCCCGGCCAGGCCGACGCGGATCATCTGGGCGTCGTTGCGCACGGCGGCGATGGTGATGAGGTCGTAGCGCTGGTTGTCGAGGGCGTTGGGGTCGGCGCCCCCGCGCAGCAGGGCCCGGGCCGCCGCGTGCTGGCCCAGGTGGGCGGCCACGAGCAGCGGGGTGCGCCCGGCGCGGTCGCGCACCTCCGGGCTGGCCCCGCCCTCGAGCAGGCCTTCGATGCGGGCCACGTCGCCCTTGGCGGCGGCGGCCAGCAGGCCGGTGTAGCCCTCGAGCTCGGCCTGCGAGGGGGGAACCTGGGCGAGGGCCAGGCCCGCCAGGGCCATCAGCACGGTCAGGAACCATCGGCGCACGGCAGCCCTCCCCTAGCGGGCCCCGGCCCGCTCGAGCAGCCGGGCGATGGCGGCGTAGCCGCGCCGCTTGGCGTGGGCCAGGGGCGTCACGCCCTCGCGGTCGGCTAAGTTGACGTCGGCCCCGGCGGCGATGAGCAGGCGCACGATCTCGGTGTGCCGCGCCCCGCCCTCGCCGAGGATGATGGCCTCGAGCAACGCGGTCCAGCCCAGGTTGTTGACGTGGTCCACGTCGATCTTGGTCTTGAGGATCTCGCGCACGTACTCGACGTGGCCCCGGTGGGCGGCCGGGATCAGCGCGGTGCCGCCGAAGCGGTTGGTGCGGGTCAGGTCGGGGTTGGCCCTGAGCACCTCGCGCAGCATCGCCACGCTGCCGGTCTCCCCGCTCACCAGGAGGGCGTTGTTGCGGTTGGAGTCCTGGAGGTCGGGGTCGGCCCCGGCGGCGATGAGGGCCCGGGCCACCGCCACGTGGTCGCCCCGGGCAGCGGCGGTGAGGGCGGTGCGACGGGTGGCGTCGCGGGCGTTGACGTTGGCCCCGCGCCGGAGCAGGTCCTGCACCTCCGCGAGGTCGCCCCGGGCCGCGGCTTCGATGATCTCGGGGTCCAGGGAAGCGGAATTCATGGGTTTGGCGGGCGTCTGGCCCAGGCTGCCGGAGACCAGCAGCAGGGCCAGGACCGTCGGGATCAGTTGCCAGCGCTTGATGGTCATTGGGTTCTCCTGAGCTCGAGGGCAGGCCTCGAGCGCGACCCCGGCTTCAGGCTCACCTCAGGCGGTCGGCGATCTTGTCGAGGCCCGCCTTGGCGCACGCCTCGTCGGCCTCGCCGCTGGGGGCCCCGCCCACGCCGATGGCCCCGATGACCTCGTTGCCCACGCTGACGGGCAGGCCGCCGCCCAGGGCGATCACGCCGCTGATGCTGGCGAGGCCGGGGGCGGTCTGGACGCGCTGGGCGAAGGTGCTGGTGGGGACGCGGACGCTGGCGGAGGTATAGGCCTTCTTCCAGGCGGTGTCGAAGGTGTGCAGCCCGGCCCCGTCGTTGCGCAGGCCGGCCTTGAAGGCGCCGCCCCGGTCGAGCACCACCACCGAGACGCGGTAGCCGTCGGCCTGGCACTTCTGCATGGCGGCGAGCGCGGCTTCTTCGGCCAGGGCTACGGAAAGGTTGCGCTCGGTGAGCACCCCTTGGGCCAGGGCGAGGCCGAGGGCGGTGAGGCCGGCGAGGCTGAAGCGGGCGAGTTTGGTCATGGCGTTCTCCGTTCGTCAGCAATCCGCTGAACTGCACGCATGCTACGCCGGAGCCGTCCGGCAGCGGAATTCGGGCCACTGCGGGGCAGGGTGCGTAGTTTTACGGATGCCCCTCGAGCCCCCGCAAGTACAGCCGCACCAGCCCGGCCAGCGACTCGACCTCGAGCTTCTCCATCAGGTGGGCGCGGTGGGTCTCGACGGTGCGCGGGGAGACCTCGAGCCGCCGGGCGATCTGCTTGTTGGTGTAGCCCTCGACCATCAGGCGCAGCACCTCGAGCTCGCGCGGGCTGAGCCGGGTCAGGCGCTCGCGGGCCTCGCGGCCCCCCTCCTGGCGCTGGCGCGAGTGGATGTGGGCCCGCACCGCGCGCTGCAGGGTCTCGAGGAGGGTCTGCTCGTCGAGGGGCTTGGGCAAGAACTCCACCGCCCCCGCGACGAAGGCCCGCCGGGCCAGGTTCACGTCGCCGTGGCCGGTCACGATCACCACCGGCAGGTCCACGCCGCGCTCGCGCAACATCTCCTGCAACTGCAGGCCGCTCATGCCCGGCATCCGCACGTCGAGCACCACGCAGCCGATGGCCTCGGGGTCGAAGGCCTCGAGGAAGGCCGCCGGGGAGGCGAAGGCCTGCACCTCGAGCCCGATGGTCCCGATCAGCAGGGCCAGCGCCTCGCGCACGGCCTCGTCGTCGTCCACGAGGTAGACCACCGGCGAGTGCCTGAGGGCGGGGCTAGGGCCGGACATGCTCCTCCGCGATTCGCGCGGGCAGCCTAAGGGTGAAGCAGGCCCCGCCGCCGGGGGCGTTGCCGCCCTCGAGCGCGCCCCCCATGCCCTGCGCCAGCGTCTGCGAGAGCGATAGCCCCAGGCCCATCCCCCCGGCCTTGCCGCTGACGAAGGGGTTGAAGAGCTGGGGCAACACCTCCGGGGCGATGCCGGGGCCATAGTCGCGCACCTCCAGCCGCACCTCCCGCCCCTCCCGCCAGGCCCGCACCCGCACCCGCCGCCGCTCGGGCTCCACGCCGCCCAGGGCCTCGAGGGCGTTGCGCAGGAGGTTGTGCAGCACCTGCTCGATCTGGATGGCGTCGCCCAGCACCTCCAGCCCCTCGCCGCCCAGCTCGGTCTCCAGCCGCACGCCCCGCTCGCGCAGCTCGTGCTCGGTCAGGACCCGCACGTTCTCCACCACCTGCCGCAGGTCCACCGGCTCGCGCCGCAAGGGCTGCCGCGCCACGTGGGCCCGCAGGCGCTCGAGGATCTGCGCGGCCCGGCGGGCCTGGTCGGCGCTGGACTGCAGCGAGCGCCGCACCCGCTCGAGGTCGGCGTCCTCCTCCTCCAGCAGCCGCAGCGAGGCCTGGGCGTGGCTGAGGATGGCGGTCAGGGGCTGGTTGAGCTCGTGGGCGATGCCCGCGGCGATCTCGCTCAGCGTGCCCATGCGCCCGGCGTGGGCCAGCAGGGCCTCGTGCTCGCGCAGCCGGCGCTCGCTGTGCTCGAGGGCCTCGAGCATGCGCTTGCGGAAGGGCCCCAGGTCGCGCAGGGTCAGCACCCCGCCCGCCACCCGGCCCTGCTCGTCGGTGAGGGGCGAGAGGCTGCCCTCCACCAGCCGGGCCTGCCCCCGCGCGTCGAGGAGGGTGGTCCCCTCGGGCAGTTCGGTGGGGACGGGGTCACGCCGGAAGGAGCCCAGGTAGTCCGAGAGCGGCTGCTGGCCGAGCGTGGCCTGCAAGCGCAGCACCTGGGCCAGGGGACGCCCCACCAGCGAGGCCGCCTCGAAGCCCAGCAGGGCCCCCGCCGCCGGGTTCGCCAGCGTGACCCTGCCCCCTAAGTCCCAGGTCAGCAGCGCGTCGCTCACCGCCCTGACCGTGCCCTCGGCCCGCGCGCGCTCCCGTTGCAGGGCCTGCTCGGCGGCCTGCCGCTCGAGCCGTGCCTGCCGCACCCCGAAGAGGAAGCGCGTCAGCAGCAGGGCGAGCACCGCGCCCGCCGCCAGCAGCACGGCCATCCCGCCCAGCGGCAGGTCGGCGAAGCGGAGCTGGCGGGCGGCCTCGAGCCCGAAGGGCTGGCTGGCGCTGCCCAGCGGCTTCTGCAGGCTGAAGCGCGGCAGCAGGCCGGCCTCGAGCGCCGAGGGCGAACGGCGCGGCTCGAGGCGGTAAAAGACCCCGCCCCCGCCTGCCCCGGACAGGCTGAAGCTCGAGTCGGGCTGCGTGAACTCGCTCAGGGCGGCGAAGCGCGCCGCGTCGATCCACAGCACGAAGGCCGTCTCCCCCCCGTCCGACTCGACCAGCGCGAAGACCGGCACGGCCGAGCTCAACACCCGGCGACGGGCCGCGGAGGCCTGCCCCAGCGCCTCGAGCACCGTCTCCTGCAGCCTGTCCGGCGGGTCGAAGCCTACGCCCGCCAGCAGGGCACAGCCCACCAGCGCCGTCCCGGTGCAGCGCTCGAGCGCCGCGACCTGCGGGTACTGCGCGCGCATGGACTCGGCGAAGCTCGCCAGCGTCGGCGTGCCCACGCCGGCTCGCTCGAGGGCCACCAACCCCGCCAGCACCGCGTCGTGCTGCTCGGCCCGCTGTGAGAGCACCCGGTGCAGGATGCGCACGTCCTGCTCGAAGGCCGCCCGGACCCGCCCGGCGGCGGAGTCCCCCCAGAGCACGCACAGCGCCAGCCCGAGGCCCAGCCACAGCAGCAGGGCCAGGGCGTAGCCGCGCACCCGCGGGGAAGCCATGAATTTCAGTGTACGCCAGGGGTTCGCCTCACTGCGACTCCCCGCTCGTCAGCTTGAGCCCGATGATCGAGGCCAGCAGCATCGCCAGGAAGAGGCCTCGAGCCAGCGACAGGGGCTCCTTGAACAGCAGCACGCCCAGCACCGCCGCCCCCAGCGCCCCGATGCCCACCCACACCGCGTAGGCGGTCCCGATGGGGATGGTCCGGGCCGCCACCGACAGCAGGTACATGCTGCCCACGATGGCCGCGCCCGTGAGCACGCTCGGCACGGGCCGGGTGAAGCCCTCGGTGTACTTGAGCCCGATGGCCCAGGCCACCTCCAACAACCCTGCGATCACCAGCAAAATCCAAGCCACAAGGCACACTCCTTCCGGGGTGCGTCGTCTTGTCTTGACCGCGAGCTAAGCTCGCCACCAACAGCAAGCAGAGCTACTACCAACAGCAAGCAGAGCTACTACCAACAGCAAGCAGAGCTACTACCAACAGCAAGCAGAGCTACTACCAACAGCAAGCAGAGCCGGGTCACCGGGTACGGCGCGTCTCGTCCGGGGATAAAGCCTTCCGGCCTCCAGCTTCAGGTTAGGCGACGCGCGTAAGCAACGGGTGAGCAACGCAGGGGCACCGAGCACGGCCCGTGCTCACGTCCCTGACACCCACTTTTTCCACTCCGCCTCGGCCTGCCCCACGCTCAGCAGGTTGCCGCTGCGCACCGGGGGCAGCTTGAGCAGCCGGGGCTCGGCGGCGATCTTCTCGAGCAGCCCCTCCTCGGTCACGCGGAGGTACTCGAGGTGGCTGTCGCGGTAGGCCTTGGTCTGGGTGTCGATCAGGGCCTCGAGCCCGAACTCCTGCACGAATCGCCCGATCTCGCCCTTGCTCATGGGGCGCTGGGACAGGTCCACGAAGTGAACCTTGACGCGGCGCTCTTTGAAGAAGCGCTCGGCGGCCCGGGTCGCGCTCGAGCCCTTCATACCAGATTCGGTTAGTCCGGCGCCGTTCGGCGCCGGACTAACCCGACCGAAGGGAGTGCTCTGGGATTCAAAAAGATAGCCTCTGGAAGTCTTTGGATTGGGTGACTATCTTTTTGAATCCGGTATCAGCCCGAAAATCTGGACTTCCATAGCCCGGCGATAGCTTAAAGCGAATAGCTGATAGCCAAAGACCGTCTCGGCTATCAGCTATCGGCTATAAGCAATCAGCCCCTCGGGTAGACCTCGAGCACCCCCGCGGCCCCCATCCCGCCGCCGATGCACATGGTGACCAGGCCGAGCCCGCCGCCGCGCCGCCCGAGCTCGTGGACGAGCTGGGTGGTGAGCTTGGCCCCGGTCGCGCCCAGCGGGTGGCCCAGCGCGATGGCCCCGCCGTTGACGTTGACGATCTCGGGGTTCATCTCCAGCTCGCGCATCACCGCCAGCACCTGCGCGGCGAAGGCCTCGTTGAACTCGATGAGCTTGATGTCCTCGAGCTTGACGCCGGCCTTAGCCAGCGCCTTGGGCACGGCCTTGATCGGCCCCACGCCCATGACGTCGGGGTCTACGCCCCCGGTGGCGAAGCTCACGAAGCGGGCCAGCGGCTTGAGGCCGAGCTCGTCGGCCTTCCCGCGGCTCATCAGCAGCACCGCGGCGGCCCCGTCGGAGTAGGGCGAGGCGTTGCCCGCGGTCACGGTGCCGCCCTCCTTGAAGGCGGGCTTGAGCTTGGCGAGGCGCTCGAGGCTGGTGTCGGCCCGCGGGATCTCGTCCTTGGCGAAGCGCACCTCCTCGACGTGCTTCTTGCTGCCCTTCCAGCTCACCTTCCGCACCGCCACGGGCTCGATCTCGTCGTCGAACTTGCCCTCGGCCTGCGCCTTGAGCGCCTTCTGGTGCGAGCCGTAGGCCCAGGCGTCCTGGTCCTCGCGGCTCACGCCCCAGCGCTCGGCCACCCGCTCGGCGGTGAAGCCCATGCCGATGTAGGCCTCGGCCATCTCGGGGTGGAGCTGGGTGTGGTAGCCCGACATGGGCACCTGGCTCATCATCTCCACGCCCCCGGCCAGCACCACGTCGTTGACGCCCGAGAGGATGGCCTGCGCCCCGTACGCCACGCTCTGCAGGCCCGAGGCGCAGAAGCGGTTGATGGTCGCGCCCGTGACCTCCACCGGGAAGCCCGCCCGCAGCAGCGAGAGCCGGGCGATGTTGAGCCCCTGGCTGGCCTCGGGCATGGCACAGCCCCACTGCACGTCCTCGACGACCTCCGGGCCCACCCCGGCCTTCTCGAGCGCCGCCTTCATCACGGTCGCGGAGAGGTCGATGGGGTGGACGCTGGCGAGCGAGCCGTCGCTCTTGCCGCGCCCGACCGCGCTACGAACCGCACTGACGATTACCGCTTCTTTCATCTCGACTCCTTTATACTCGGTTCAAGCTTTACCAACTATGACGCAACACCCTTCCGGCGGATGTAGAGGGTTTTCTCGAAGCTCGCGTGAACCACGCCGTTTTTGTCCACCAGCTCCACCGGGTAGACCCGGTCTACGGAGGGGTGCTGGGCGGTGAGGGTCCGGATGGCCCCTAACTCCTCGTCGCTGAGCCCGAAGCGGGCGTAGAGCGTGGCCTTGCCCGGCTTGCGGAAGCGGATGGTGGCCGCCTTGTCCCACACGATGTATCCCGGGCCCAAGGTGTGGATGAGCATGAGCATGTAGATGGGGTCAATGGCGCCGTAAAGGCTCCCGCCGAAGATGGTCCCTACGTAGTTGCGCGTGCGCCAGTTGAGCGGAAGCGCCACGTGGACCTCCTTCCAGTCGGGGGCGATGTAGGTCACGCGCCCGCCGGTGCCCCGGTAAGCCGGGAACAGGTTGAAGCCCCAGCGCCAGACGCGGGTGCGCCAGGACTCGGCCTTGGCCTTAGGGAAAGCCGTGGTCATCTCCCCTCCCCCTGCGCCGCCGGCACCCGCACCGCGACGCCGTGCCGCTCGAGCACCGGCGCCACCTGCCGGGCGATCTCGAGGTAGCCCCTGGCGTTGGGGTGCACCCCGTCTTCGCTCCAAAGGGCTGGGTTTTTGTCCAGTTCGCTCTCCCAGAAGTCGAAGAAGATCGCATCGTAGCGCCCGGCGAGGTCATGGATGATGTGGTTGGCGGCCTCGAGGTTACGCCCGACGCGCTCGCGCACGCCACCCGGGAGCTCGAGGCGCAGCGTGAAGTTGGGCAAGGTGGCGGTGAAGAGCCGCGCCCCCACGCTCTGGAAGGCCCCCAGCATCAGGTTGAGCTCGGCCCTCAGGCGCTCGGCGCTGAAGGGCCCCTTCAGGCAGTCGTTGGCCCCCGCGACGACGCTCACGAAGTCGGGCCCCAGGCTGAGCCCGCGCTGGAGCTGCTGCGCGCGGATTTCCCCGGCGCGCAGCCCCCGGCTGGCGAGGTTAGTGTAGCGCAGGCCGGGGCTGGCCGCCTGCATCCACCCGGCCAGCCAGCCGGGGGCGGAGCGCAGGGGGATTCCCTCCACCGGGTCGCCCACTCCTTCGGTGAAGCTGTCGCCGAGGGCCACGAAGTGCCGCATACGGTCAGCTCAGTTGCGCAGCGGCTTCCCGGTCTTGAGGGTGTGCGCGATGCGCTCTTGGGTCTTGCGGGTGCCCAGCAGCTTGAGGAAGGCCTCGCGCTCGAGGTCGAGGATGTCCTGCTCGCTCACCTCGCGGGCCGGGCCGTCGCCGCCGCACAGCACGTAGGCCAGCTCGGCGCCGATGCGGGCGTCGTGCTCGGAGGCCTGCCCGGCCTCCTGGAACTGCCACAGCGCGTAGCGCAGGTTGCCGATGCCCTCGGCGCCCAGGGCCCGGACCTTCAGCGGCACCTGGGGCACGTAGTCGGGGGCGAGGTCGAGCACGCGCTGCTTGGCGTCGGCGATGAGGCGGTCGCGGTTCATGCTGATGCGGTCCTGGGGGCGCAGGAAGCCCATGTTGCGCGCCTCGAGGGCGCTGGTGGAGGTCTGGGCCAGGGCGATCATCTGGAAGGCGCGGCGCACCGCCTCGAAGAGGTCGGTCTCGGGGCCGTAGGCCGAGAGCTCCTTGGTGAAGCGGAAGAGCATCTCCTTGGTGCCCCCGCCCGCCGGGATCAGGCCCACGCCCACCTCGACGAGGCCCATGTACAGCTCGGCGTGGGCCTGGATGAGGTCGGAGTGCAGGCTGAACTCGGCCCCGCCGCCCAGCGTCAGGCCGAAGGGGGCCGAGACGACCGGGAAGGGCGAGCGGCGCAGGCGCATGGCGGTCTGCTGGAACTGGTGGGTGGCGAGGGCCATGGTGTCCCAGTCGCCCTCCTGCGCCGCCATCAGCACCAGCGCGAGGTTGGCCCCGGCGGAGTAGGTGCGGGGGTCTTCGTGGGAGAGCACTAAGCCGTTGTAGCCGTGGGACTCCACCCAGTCCATCGCCTTGTGCAGGTCGCGGATGACCCCCTCGCCCAGCGTGCCCATCTTGGCGCGGTTCTCGAAGAGGGCCACGCCGTCGCCCAGGTCGAGCAGGGCGGTCTCCTTGCCCTCCAGCAGCACCTTCCCCGCCGCCCTCACCTCGGCGAGCTTGACCACGCCCTCCCGCTTGGGGATGGGGTGGTACTGGCCGTCGAAGCCCAGGTAGGAGCCGTTCTTGTAGAAGCTCCCCTGGGCCTTCTTCAGCAGTTCGGGCTCAGCGAGGCCGTGCTCGCGGAAGAGCTCGCGCACGGTCTCGAGGCCCACCGCGTCCATGTTCTTGAACGGGCCCTCGCTCCAGCCGAAGCCCCACTCGAGCGCGTGGTCCACCGCCACGATGTCGTAGGCGATCTTCTCGGCGGTCTGCAGGGTGTAGTGCGCGGTCACGGCGAAGAGCTTGCGCATGAACTCGCCGTGCTTGCCCGGCAGCTTGAGCAGCCCGCGCAGCTTGTCGTGCAGCGGCGCGTCCTTGAGCGCGCCGAGCTCGGGGGTGCGCAGCTTCTGCTGCGGGACGTACTCGCCGGTGGCGTAGTCGAGGGTGAGGATGTCCTTGCCCACCTTCTTGTAGAACCCGGCCCCGCTCTTCTCGCCCAGCGCCCCCTTCTCGATGAGCCCGCCCACCCACTCGGGCAGGGCGAAGTCCTCGCCGGTGTTGTGGGCGAGCTCGGCAGAGACGAGCTTGAGCACGTCGAGGCCGGTGAGGTCGGCGGTGCGGAAGGTAGCCGAGTTGGGGCGGCCCAGCATGGGGCCGGTGAGGGAGTCCACTTCGTCGATGGTCAGGCCGAACTCCTGCATGATGCGGATGGCCTGGATCATGCCCATCACGCCCAGCCGGTTGGCGACGAAGCCCGGCGCGTCCTTGGCGACGACGATGCCCTTGCCCAGGATGCGCTCGCCGAAGCGGGCGACGGCCTCGAGCACCTGGGGGTCGGTGTCGGGGGTGGGGATGAGCTCGAGGAGGTGCAAGTAGCGCGGGGGGTTGAAGAAGTGGGTGCCCAAAAAGCGCTTGCGGAAGCCCTCGCCGCGGCCCTCGAGCAGGATGCTCATGGGGATGCTCGAGGTGTTGGAGGCCACGATGGCCTTGGGCGCGACGGCTTCCAGGCGGGCGTAGAGCTCGCGCTTGGGTTCGACCTTCTCGATGATGGCCTCCACGATCCAGTCGCAGTCGGCCAGCAGCTTGAGGTCGTCCTCGGTGTTGCCGAGCTGGATGAGGTCGGCCCGGGCCTTGTCCATGAAGGCGGCCGGGCGGGCCTTGAGCTGGCGCTCGAGGCCCTTCTTGGCGAACTCGAGGCGGTCTTCCTTGCCGGGGATGTCGAGCAGCACCACGGGCACGCCCGCCGAAGCAGCCAGCGCTGCGATGCCTGCGCCCATCGTCCCGGCCCCAACCACACCAACTTTTCGGATCTGCATGGCGGATAGTCCTCCTGAAAACTTGAACCGAGTCAAAGTTTATTACACACAGGTTGCCAGCGTCCAGTGCCCTATGGCACGGTGGGCCCGGGACAGCCCGGTAGACTCGGGGGCGTGGAGTCGCTGGTGTTCATCGCCTTGTCGGTGTTGGCAGCGGGGATCGCGGTGGGGCTGCAGTCGCCCATGCTGGGCATCCTCAGCAGCCGGCTGGGGACGCTCGAGGCCATCTTCATCGTGCACATCGGCGGTGCCGTCGCCTCGGTCCTGCCGCTGCTGCTGTTGCGCGGCGGGGGCAAGCTGGGGCAGCTGGCGGCGGTCCCCTGGTACACCCTGCTGGCCGGGGTGCTGGGCCTGGTCGTGGTCGCCGCCATCGGCTACGCGGTCCCGCGCATCGGGGCGGGCGCCACCACGGTGCTGCTGGTCGCGGCCCAGCTCCTCGCGGCCACCCTGGCCGACCAGTTCGGCTGGTTCGGCATCGCCGTCAAGCCCCTCGACCTGGGCAAGGTCTTGGGTCTGGGCCTGCTGCTGGCGGGGGCCTGGCTGGTGGTGCGGCCGAACTGACCGCGTTTCCCACGAACGCCCTCCGGGACCGGGGTGGTTTACCCCGCACCGCCAACCCGGCCGTGCGGGGTACTCGTGGGAACCGCTCTGAGCCATACGACCCGGGGGATACGCGGCATTCCCGTTCGTCCTCGCCTGGGTGTTCCCCCGCCGCTGCCCAAAAGCAAGCTTTACAATCGTACCGGCATGCGAGCCTACAAGGCCTTCATGGCGCTGCTCTCCGCCCTGCTGTGGGGGATGTTCGTCGGCGCCCTGCAGAGCACTCTCGAGATCCGGGGGTTCGGCTCGCTGCCCGTGAGCCTGTGGCCGTTCGTCACGGCCGGGGTGCTCCTCTTCGGCCTGGCTCGAGCCTTCATGCGATAGCCAGCCCTCCGCGGCCGAAAACCAGGGCGCCCCTCGAGGGGCGCCCTACACGCTTTTCTGCAGCCGTGGAGCCTATGCCCGGCGCTACTGCTTGGGCTCGTCGGCGACCTGGCCCACCACGCCGGGGGCCATCCACTGCATGCTGTTGAGTTCGGCGACGGTCATGGTCTTGCCCGCCGGCACCCGCAGCACGCCGTAGCGGTCCTTGATGGGGCCGGTGAAGGGGTCGAAGGTGGGCTTGGCGCTCGACATGTTCTTCAGGAGTTCCATCACCCGGTCGTACACCGAAACCTGCTTGCCGTTCACGGTCATCTTGGCGGCCTTGAGCGCGGGCACGAACTTGGGGTTGATGGGCATGCCGGTCTGGGCGCCCAGCGAGACCGCGCCCTCGCGCAGCAGCCACCAGTAGTCCACGTTCTGCAGGTTCTTGTTGGTGTAGGTGCCGCTTTGCACCTTCTTGAGGAAGTCGATGTAGATCTTCTCCCAGTGCACGATCTGGCCCGAGACCACGTAGTCGGGGGCGTACTTGTACATGGAGTTGTAGTGGCTGAAGCTGGGGATCTTCTTCTTGGCCGCGGTCTGGACCACGGTGGCGGTGTCTTCGGTGAAGGCCAGCACGTCGTTGCCTTCGGCGATGAGGGCCTCGGCGGCTTCGCGGGCCTTGGCGGGGTCGAACCAGGCGTTGATCCACTTGACGTTGACGGTGGCCTTGGGGTTCACCGCCCGCACGCCCAGGGCGAAGGCCGAGATGTGGCGCTTGAGCTCGGGGATGGGGAAGGCGCCCACGTAGCCCACCTTGCCGCTCTTGGTGAGGGCGCCGGCCATCAGGCCGTTGAGGTAGTAGACCTGGTAGAAGTCGGCCATGTAGGTGGCCATGTTGGGGGCACGCTTGAAGCCGGAGGCGTGGGCGAAGATCACGTCGGGGTACTTCTTGGCGGCCTCGAGGGTCTGGTCCATGAAGCCGAAGCTGGTCGTGAAGATCACGTTACAGCCGTCGGCCACCAGGCGGTCGATGACCGGCATGGCCTGGCCCTCCGGCACCGACTCGACGTACTTGGTCTCCAGCCCCGGGATGGCCTTCTCGGCGGCCAGCCGGGCCTCGTTGTGGGCGAAGGTCCATCCCACGTCCCCAATCGGTCCGACGTAGATGAAACAGGCTTTGAGCTTCTTCTCCTGGGCGGTGGTGGTCCCCAACCCCAGGAGCAGGGCAACCAGCGCGAGCAGCCAACGCGTTCTCATAACCCTATCTCCCTCCTCGCTCGCGACCCACGGACCTCGAGGCCGCTTGCTGACGCGAATATACACTTTGGACGAGGCTCATCACCAGCAGGGGGATGAGATAAGCCGTCAGCTATCAGCCCTCAGCAATAGGCTCGTGGCCTGTGGCTCGTGGTGAAAGGCACCCCAACCCTCCCCGCCGGCGGGGAAGGAATATCCCCCCTAGCCCCCCTTGCTAAGGGGGGAACCAGGCGTCCTGCGTCTCGCGTTTGGCGTCTTGCGTTTTGCGTCTTGCGTCTTGCGTTTTGCGTCTTGCGTCTTGCGTTTTGCGTCCTGCGTTTCGCGTTTGGCGTTTTGCGTACGGCGTACGACGTACGACGCAGCACGTACGACCCGCCCCCGCCGCCCGGCCATCACCC
>NZ_QXDL01000055.1:0-20269 GCF_003574345.1 Calidithermus terrae | reverse complement strand
GGGGAGGGGGAGAGCAGGGGCGGGGTGCTCGAGTTCGCCCTGCTGATCTTCTACTGGAACTTCAGCCGCGGCTTGGTGCTCACCACCGCGCTGCCGGGGCTGCTGCTGGGGGTTCCGGCGCTGCTCATCAACGCCTTCCGCTACTTCCTCTTCGGCTTCGCCTTGAGCCCGGCGCTGTTCCCGGCGGTGGCTTTCCTGGCCCACGTGCCCACGCTGCTCATCGAGCTGCAGGCCTACATCCTGGGCACCTTCGGCGGCATGGTGCTGGCGAGCAAGGTGCTCAAGGGGGAGGGCTTCCGGGCGGGGCTGCGGGCGGTGGGGCTCACGGTGTACCTCGGCGGCTTCTTCCTGCTGCTGGGCGCCTGGTACGAGGCCTTCGAGATCCTGGTGCTGCTGGGGCGGTGAAGCCCGGGCACCGGGGAACGGGAGGCGCGAGAGGCAAGGCCGGGCGAGAGCGCCCCGTCTGCGGTGCCCTCGGCGCAGGACATGAGACCTAAGACCACGCAACCGAAAGAGGCTTCGTGAGCATGAAGATCACCGTCATCGGCGCGGGTGCTTGGGGCACGGCGGTCGCCCTGCTGGCGGCGCAGAAGGGCCTCGAGGTCGCCCTTTGGGCCCGCCGCCCCGAGCAGGCCGAGGCCCTGCAGGCCATGCGGGAGAACCGCGAGTACCTGCCGGGGGTGGCCCTGCCCGCCAACCTCCGCCCCACCTCGAGCGCCGACGAGGCGCTCGAAGGCACCGCCTTGGCGGTGGTGGCGGTGCCCTCGAGGGCCTTGGCCCAGACCCTGGCCCCCATGCCCAAGGCCCCGGCCTACCTCTCGCTCACCAAGGGCCTGGCCTACACCGCCCACGGCCTGACCCGCATGAGCCAGGTCATCGCGGAGGCGACCGGCGTGGAGCGGGTGGCCGCCCTCTCCGGCCCCAACCTGGCCGAAGAGATCGCCCGCTTCCAGCCCGCCGCCTCGGTGGTGGCCGCCGCCGAGCCGGGGCTGGCCCAGCAGGTGCAAAAGCTCCTGGGCGGCCCCAGCTTCCGGGTCTACACCAGCCGCGACCTCGCCGGCGTCGAGCTCGGCGGGGCCCTCAAGAACGTCATCGCCCTGGCGGCGGGCATGGTTGACGGCCTACGGCTGGGCGACAACGCCAAGGCCGCTTTGATGACCCGCGCCCTGCGCGAGATCGTGCGCTTCGGCGTGGCCCAGGGGGCACACAGCGAAACCTTCTACGGCCTCTCCGGCCTGGGCGACCTGATCGCCACCTGCACCAGCCTGCACTCGCGCAACCGCGGCGCCGGGGAGAAGATCGCCCGCGGGGCCACGCTGGAGGAGCTCGAGGCCAGCAAGCAGGTGGTCGAGGGCGTCTACACCGTCAAGGCCCTGCACGCCTGGGGGCAGGAGTCGGGGGTCGAACTGCCCATCACCGAGGCGGTGTACCGGGTGGTGTACCGGGGGGAGAGGCCGCTCGAGGTGCTCTCGGACCTGATGGGGCGGGAGGCGAAGCCGGAGTAGGGGGTGAGGGCTGAGCGCCCGGTGCGGGGCGGGGGTCGTACGTCGTACGTCGTACGCCGAACGCAAGACGCAAAACGCTAGACGCGTGTCCTGCGTCCTACGTCGCACGTCTTACGTCGTACGCCTCGGCCCTAGACCCTGGACCCTTGGCCCTCGACAGACCACGGGCCACGAGCCTTCCGCTGACCGCTTACGGCTTCCCCAGAACTTTCAATACGAAAGCTACACCTTTCGCTTGGCTTACATTAAGGCCGGCAAGCGGTTGACAAACGAAAGATGACCTGCTTACAATACCGCTGACCTGAGAGTCAGACGGTCGCCGCCAGGGGTAGCGATGGCGCTGTGGGCGAGCCGGTTGTGGTTTGGCCCCAGAGGTGCTTTTGTTCCTCCGGGTGGGGGAGGGGACAGGCATGAAGAAATTGCTGTTGGGGGCGTTACTGGTGATGGGGATGGGCCTGGCGATGGCCCAGCAAATTCGCATCGTGGTCATCTCGCACGGGCAGGCGGCCGACCCCTTCTGGTCGGTGGTCAAGAACGGCGTGGACCAGGCGGCCAAGGACATGAACGTGCGGGTGGAGTACCGCGCGCCCGAGACCTTCGACATGGTGCGCATGGCCCAGCTCATCGACGCGGCGGTGGCCTCCAAGCCCAACGGGATCGTGGTCTCCATCCCCGACGCCAAGGCGCTGGAGAAGTCCATCACCGCGGCGGTGAAGGCGGGGATCCCGGTGGTCTCGATGAACTCCGGCTCCGACGTGGCCGAGAAGCTGGGCGTGCTGGTCCACGTGGGCCAGACCGAGTACGAGGCGGGGCTGGGGGCCGGCAAGCGCATGAAGGCGGCCGGGGTCAAGAACGCCATCTGCGTCAACCAGGAAGTGGGCAACGTGGCCCTGGACCTGCGCTGCAAGGGCTTCTTCGACGGGTTGGGCATCAAGGCCAACGTGCTGCCGGTGAAGATCGGCGACCCCACGGGCATCAAGAACGCCGTGGCCGCGGCCTTGCAGAAAGACCCCACCATCGACGGCATCCTGACGCTGGGCCCCACCGCGGCCGAGCCGGTGCTGCAGGCGGTGGAGGGCAAGAAGATCACCTTCGGCACCTTCGACCTCTCGCCGGCGGTGCTCAAGGCGCTGAGCGAGAAGAAGATGGCCTTCGCCATCGACCAGCAGCAGTGGTTGCAGGGCTACTTGCCCGTGGTGATCCTGGCTAACTACGCGCGCTACGGCCTGCTGCCCGCCAACCCCGTCATCCTCACCGGGCCGGGCTTCGTGACCCCGGAGAACGCGGCGCGGGTGATCGACCTGAGCAAGCGGGGGATCCGCTAGCCCTCGAGCCCCCCTTCGGGGCCGGTCGTTCGGCTCGAGGCTCCCAACGCGCTCGCTGGGGGCCTCGCCGTCTGGAGAGCTAAGGATCGGAGGTGACGCCATGGCGGTAGGGCTGCCCGACGAGCGGCTGCAAGCGGTGAGCCTGTGGAAGCGGCTGCTGCTGCGGCCGGAGCTGGGCTCGATCGCGGGCTTGGCGGTGGTGTTCTTGTTCTTCGCCGTCGTCGCGGGCGGCAGCGGCTTCCTCACCTGGGGCAGCGCGCGCAACTACCTCGAGGTCGCCGCGCAACTGGGCATCCTGGCGGCGGCGGTCGCCATGCTCATGATCGGCGGCGAGTTCGACCTGTCGGTGGGCTCGATGATCGGGGTCGCGGCCATCCTGATGGCCCTGCTGAGCCACCCCGACTACGCCGGCCTGCCGGTCTCGCTGGCCTTCTTCCTCACGGCGGGCTTCGCCCTGGGGGTGGGCTACGTCAACGGCTGGCTGGTGCTGCGCACGGGCCTGCCCTCCTTCATCGTGACGCTGGCGATGATGTTCATCCTGGCGGGGGCCAACATCGGCTTCACCAAGCTGATCACCAAGATCACCATCGTCTCGGGGATCGGCGAGGCGGTGGCGCGCGACCCCCTGAGCCCGCTGTTCACCGGCACGCTGCTGGGGCTGCCGGCGGCGGTGTGGTGGTGGCTGGCGGTGACGGGGGTGCTGAGCTGGGTGCTGCTGCGCACCCCCTTCGGCAACTGGGTCTTCGGGGCGGGCGGCGACCCCAACGCCGCGCGCAACGTGGGGGTGCCGGTGCGCCGGGTCAAGATCACCCTCTTCATGCTCACCGCCGTCGCGGCCACGCTGGTGGCGGCGATCCAGGTGATGGGGCTGGGCTCGGCCAACGTGCTGCAGGGGCAGCAGAAGGAGCTCGAGGCCGTGGCCGCCGCGGTGATCGGGGGCTGCTTGCTGACGGGCGGCTACGGCTCGGTGGTGGGCGCGGGCATCGGGGCCTTGATCCTGGCGGTGGTGCAGCAGGGCATCGTGTACACCAACATCGACCTCGACTGGTTCAAGGTGATGGTGGGCGGCATGATCCTGGGCGCGGTGATCCTCAACAACTACCTGCGCAAGCTCAGCATGCAGGTGCGGAGGTGAGGCCGTGACCCCCCTGATCGAGCTGCGCAAGGTGAGCAAGTACTTCGGGCCGGTGGTCTCGCTCAAGGACATCGACATGAAGGTGTACGCGGGCGAGGTCCACTGCCTGCTGGGCGACAACGGCGCAGGCAAGAGCACCCTGATCAAGGCGCTCTCCGGCGTGCACCCGCCCTCCGAAGGCCAGATCTACATGGAGGGGCAGCCCGTCAGCTTCAGCTCCCCCCGCGACGCCCTGGACAAGGGCATCGCCACGGTCTTCCAGGACCTGGCCATGCTGCCGCTGATGAGCATCAGCCGCAACTTCTTCCTCGGGCGCGAGCCCAAGCGCCGGGTGGGGCCCCTCACCGTCTACGACGCGGCCTTCGCGGCGCGGGTGGCTCGAGAGGAGCTGCGCAAGATCGGCATCGACATCCGCGACCCCGACCAGCCGGTGGGCACGCTCTCGGGCGGGGAGCGGCAGTCGGTGGCGATCGCCCGGGCGGTGTACTTCGGCGCCAAGGTGCTCATCCTCGACGAGCCGACCTCGGCGCTGGGGGTCAAGGAGGCGGCGGTGGTGCTGAAGTACGTGGTGCAGGCGCGGGCTCGAGGGCTGGGGGTGATCTTCATCACCCACAACGTCCACCACGCCTGGGCGGTGGGCGACACCTTCACGGTGCTCAACCGCGGCCGCAGCTACGGCACCTTCAAGAAGGCCGAGACCACCCGCGAGAAGCTGTTGCAGATGATGGCGGGGGGGGAGGAGCTCGAGGCGCTGGCCGTCGAGCTCGACCTCATCGCCCGCAAGGACCCCACCCCGGCGGCGCGGATGGAGCAGCAGGCGGCGCAGGCGCTGCACGAGCCCGACGGCGGCTGAGCAGGAGGACGCGTGAAGGCACTGAACATGGCGATGATCGGCGCGGGCCGCATGGGGCAGGCCCACGCGCGGGTGCTGGCGGGGCTGGCGGAGTGCCGGGTGAGCCGGGTGATCGACACCTCCGCCGACAACGCCCGGCGCGTGGCCGAGGAGCTGGGGGCGCGGGCGAGCACCCTCCTGGAGGACGCCCTCGACGACCCCGCCGTTGACGCGGTGGTGGTCACCACCCCCACCCCCACCCACGCCGACGTGGTGGAGGCGGCCGCGCGGGCGGGCAAGGCCGTCTTCGTGGAGAAGCCCGTCGCCGACGGCCTCGAGGCCGGGCGGCGGGTGGTGCAGGCCGTCGAGCGGGCCGGGGTGCCCTGCCAGGTGGGCTTCCAGCGGCGCTACGACCCGGCCTACCGGCGGGCCAAGGAGATGATCGAGCGCGGCGAGCTCGGCCGCGTGGAGGGCTTCCGCGCGGTGGGCCGCGACCCGCACCCGCCCAGCCTCGACTTCCTCAAGACCAGCGGCGGCCTGCTGCTGGACATGGGCATCCACGACCTCGACGCCGCCCGCTTCTTCGTGGGCGAGGTGGCCGAGGTCTACGCCGTCGGAGGCACCTTGATCGAACCCGAGCTCCGGCACTACGGCCTCTTCGACACCGCCGTAGCCACCCTGCGCTTCGAGGGCGGCGCGGTGGGGACGCTCGAGGTCGCCCTGCGCACGGCCTACGGCTACGACATCCGCACCGAGGTGCTCGGCGAGAAGGGGCGCATCCACATCGAGCGCGACCGCCGCCCCGACCTCACCCTCTACGACGAGCGCGGGGGGAACTTCGACCGCCCCCGCAACTTCGAGCAGCGCTTCCCCGAGGCCTACGCGGCCGAGATGGTGGCCTTCGCCCGCAACCTGCACGCCGGCAAGCCCGTGACGCCCGACGTGCGCGACGCGTGGTACTCCCTGCGGCTGGCTAAGGCCGCCCAGCACGCCCTCGAGACCGGCCAGGTGGTGCGGGTGCGGGAGTTCGGGGGTGAGCTGTGAGCCGCGCGACCGAACGCCTGACCGTGGCCCAGGCCCTCGTGAAGTTCCTGGCCGCGCAGCACACCGAGCGCGACGGAAAGCGGGCGCGCCTGATCGCGGGGGTGTGGGCGATATTCGGTCACGGCAACGTATCCGGCCTGGGGCAGGCGTTGGAGGAGTACGGCGAGGCGGCGGGCCTGCCCACCTACCGCCCGCAGAACGAGCAGGCCATGGTGCACGCGGCGGCGGCCTACGCCAAGCACACCGCCCGCATGAGCACCTTCGCCTGCACCGCCTCCATCGGCCCCGGTTCGCTCAACATGCTCACCGCCGCCGCGGGTGCCACCATCAACCGCCTGCCGGTGCTGCTCCTGCCCTCCGACTACTTCGCGGGCCGCATCCCCGACCCCGTGCTGCAGCAGCTCGAGCACCCCAGCGAGCACGACGTGAGCGTCAACGACGCCTTCCGACCCATAAGCCGTTTCTTCACCCGCATCACCCGGCCCTCGCAGCTCCTCTCCGCGCTGCCCGAGGCCGTGCGCGTGCTCACCGACCCCGCCGAGACCGGCGCGGTGACGGTCTGCCTGCCCGAGGACGTGCAGACCGAGGCCTACGACTGGCCCGCCGAGTTCTTCGCCCCGCGGGTGTGGCGCGTCCGCCGCCCGGTGCCCGAGCCGGAGGCGCTGGCGCAGGCCGCCGAGCTCATCCGCGGCGCCCGGCGCCCCCTGATCGTCACGGGCGGCGGCACCCTCTACTCCGAGGCCCACGCCGAGCTCGCGCGCTTCGCCCAGGCCTTCGGCATCCCGGTGGCCGAGTCGCAGGGGGGCAAGGGCGCGCTGCCGTGGGACCACCCCATGTGCGTGGGGCCGGTGGGCGCAAACGGCGGCACCGCCGCCAACCGCCTCGCCCGCGAGGCCGACGTGGTGCTGGCGGTCGGGACTCGGCTGGGCGACTTCGTGACCGCCTCCAAGACCGCCTTCCAGAACCCCGGGGTGCGCTTCGTGGGGCTCAACGTGCTCCCCTTCGACGCGGGCAAGCTGGGCGGGGTGTCGCTAGTGGCCGACGCCAGGCGCGGCCTCGAGGCGCTCGAGGCGGCCCTGGCGGGCTTCGAGGGCAGCCCGGCCGCCTACCGCGCGGAGGTGGGGCGGCTCAAGCGGGAGTGGGACGAGGTGGTCCAGGGCTGCCGCACGCCCCGCCCCGAGAAGGCGGAGATGGCCCAGGCCGAGGTCATCGGCCTCGCCAACGAGGTCTTCGGCGGCAAGGCCACGGTGATCTGCGCGGCGGGCAGCCTGCCGGGCGACCTGCTCAAGCTCTGGCGCTGCGAGGACCCCAGGGCGTATCACCTCGAGTACGGCTTCTCCTGCATGGGCTACGAGATCCCGGCCGGGCTGGGGGTGGCGATGGCCGAGCCGGGGCGCGAGGTGGTGGTGTTCATCGGCGACGGCAGCTACCTGATGATGAACTCCGAGGTCGTCACCGCGGTGGCCGAGGGCCTCGACCTCACCGTGCTGCTCCTCGACAACCGGGCCTTCGGCTCGATCCGCGGCCTGCAGATGTCGCTGGGCTCGCCCTCCTTCAACAACGAGCTGCGGCGGCGCGACGCCGGCACGGGCCGCACCGACGGGCCGCCGGTGGAGGTGGACTTCGCCGCCCACGCCCGGGCCATGGGGGCGAGCGTGTGGAGCCCCAGGGACTACGGCGAGCTCGAGAAGGCCCTGCGCGAGGCTCGAGCCGCCCGGGGCGTGCGGGTGGTCGTGGTCCCGGTGAGCTTAGACGACCGGGTGCCGGGCTTCGAGAGCTGGTGGGACGTGCCGGTGGCCGAGGTCTCGAGCCAGCCGGAGGTGAGGAAGGCCCGCGAGGAGTACGAGGCGTACCTGAAGAAGCAGCGGCGCTATTTCTGAGGGGGGAGCCAGGGGCGGGGGATGCTAAGCGCGAGACGCCAGGGGTCGTACGTCCTACGTCGTACGTCGTACGCGAGATGCCGGACGTCGAACGTCGAACGCCCAACGCCGAACGCAAGACGCTAAACGCTAAACGCAAAACGCCTTGGCCCTCGACCCTGGACCCTAGACCCTCGACGCTCTTGGCTATCGACCATTGGCTATTGACCCAGGAAGGAACACTAATGGCAATCCGTTTCGGCAACGCACCGTGCAGTTGGGGCACCATCGAGGGCTGGGGGCAGGGCATCGGCTATAGCCAGATGCTCGACGAACTCAAGGCCACCGGCTACGGCGGCACCGAGCTGGGCGACTGGGGCTACATGCCCACCGAGCCCGGCAAGCTTCGCCAGGAACTCAGTTCGCGCGGCCTGACCATGCTGGGGGCCTATGAGGGGGTCTACCTGCTCGAGCCCGCCGAGCACGGCCCCGGCGAGCAGCGTGTGCTGCGCACCGCGCGCCTCCTGAAGAGCGTGGCCGACGTGGGCGACGGCTGGCAGCCCTTCGTGGTGCTGGCCGACGAGCACAGCCGCGACCCCGTGCGCTTCGCCAACGCCGGGCGGGTCCGGCCCGGGATGGGCCTCGACGCCCGGCAGTGGAAGGTCTTCGCGGCGGGCGCCGACCGCATCGCGCGGGCCGTCCACGACGAGACCGGCTTGCGCACGGTGTTCCACCACCACTGCGCGGGGTACGTGGAGGCCCCTTGGGAGATCGAGGCGCTGCTCGAGCACACCGACGAAAGGGTCTTGGGGCTGGTGTTCGACACCGGCCACTACCTCTACGGCACCGGTGCCAACGAGCCGGAGCAGGTGCTGGAGGGCCTCGAGCGCTTCCAGGGGCGCTTGTGGTACGTGCACTACAAGGACTGCCACCCCGCCGTCGCCGCGGAGGCCCGCCGGGAGGGCTGGAACTACAAGGAGGCCGTCGGCAGGGGGGTCTTCTGCGAGCTGGGCCGGGGCCAGATCGACTTCGGCGCGGTGACGCGCAAGCTCGAGGCGCTGGGCTACGACGGCTGGATCACCGTCGAACAGGACGTGCTCCCCGGCATGGGCGAGCCCCGCGTCAGCGCGGCGCACAACCGAGAGCACCTGCGGCAGGTGACCGGGCGATGAAGAAGGCCAAGGGCGCGAAGTCCCGAAGGACGCCCGGCCCTCAGCCCCCGGCGTTCGACCTGATCACCGTCGGGCGCTCCTCCATCGACCTCTACTCCAACGACGTCGGCGCGGCCTTCCCCGACATCACCTCCTTCGGGGCCTACATCGGCGGCAGCCCGCTCAACATCGCGGTGGGGGCGCGGCGGCTGGGCCTCAGGACGGCGCTGCTGACGGCGGTGGGGCCGGACAAGGTGGGGGAGTTCATCCTCGAGCGCCTCCGGCGCGAGGGGGTCGAGACGCGCTACATCCCGCAGAAGCCCGGGACCCGCAGCAGCGCGGTGGTGCTGGGCATCGAGCCGCCCGACCGCTTCCCCATCACCTTCTACCGCGACAACGCCGCCGACGCCCAGCTCTCCATCGACGACGTGCTCGCCGTGCCGATCGCCGCTTCCAGGGCCGTCCAGCTCTCGGGGGTGGCCCTGGCGAAGGAGCCCGGCCGCAGCGCGACCTTCTTCGCCGCCGAAGAGGCCAGAGCCGCCGGGGTGACCGTCTTCCTCGACCTCGACTTCCGCGCCGACCAGTGGCACGACCCCCGGGCCTACGGCGTGCAGGTGCGGGCCCTGCTGCCTCTGGTGGACGTGGCCTTCGGCACCGAGGAGGAGGTCAACGCCGCCATGCTGCGCCGCCCGGAGGACATCACCATCCGGCACTCGCAGGTCACGGCGCCGGAGATCCGGGGGGACGTGGAGGCCAACGTGCGGGCCCTGCTGGCGCGCGGCCCGGGGGCCTTGGTGGTCAAGCGCGGGGCCCGGGGCTCGGACGTCTACCTGCAAGGCGGCGGCGCGGTGCACGCGCCGGGCTTCGCGGTGGAGGTGCTGAGCGTGCTGGGGGCGGGCGACGCCTTCGCCGCCGGCTTCATCTACGGGCGGCTGCAGGGCTGGGACTGGTACACGAGCGCCCGCATGGGCAACGCCTGCGGGGCCATCGTGGTCACGCGCATCGGCTGCGCCGACTTCACGCCCTACCTCGAGGAGGCCCTGGCCTTCGTCGAGGCCAACGGGGGCTTCTGAGCGAGGGGAGGAGCGCGATGCCCTACGTGAGCGACGGCCGAAAACTCATCGAGCACGCCTTCCGGCACGGCTACGCCCTGCCCGCCTTCAACTTCTGCAGCCTCGAGATGGCCAAAGCCTGCGTGGAGGCCGCCGAGGAGTTGCAAGCGCCCGTCATCCTCCAGACCTACCCGGCCGACCTCTCCTCCGGCTCGCCGCGGGTGATGGCGGCCATGGTCCGGGCGCTGGCGGAGGAGGCAAGGGTGCCCGTCATGCTGCACCTCGACCACGGCGGGGGGCTGGGGGCGGTGGTGGAGTGCCTGCGGGCGGGCTACTCCTCGGTGATGCTCGACGGCGGGGGGATGGCCCTGGCACAGGTGCTCGAGGCCACCCGCCGGGCGGCGGAGGTCGTCCACGCCGCGGGGGCCGCGCTCGAGGTCGCCGCCGAGCGCTTCAACCCGGGCGAGGCCGGGGCCACCGACCCCGAGGCGGCGGCGCGGGTGCGCGAGGCCGGGGCCGACCTGGTGGCCTGCGCGGTGGGCTCGGAGCACGGGCGCCAAAGCCGCCTGGACCTCCGGCGGCTCGAGGCCGTCGCCGGCGCGGTGCGGGGCCCGCTGGTGCTGCACGGGGGCAGCGGCGTCGAGCCCGCCGACCTCGCCCGGGCGGTGGGGCTGGGGGTGGCGAAGGTCAACGTGGGCTCGGCCTCGTACCGGGCTTTGCTGCGGGTCTGGCGCGAACGTGCGGGCGAGCTCTCTACCCACCGCGCGGTCTACGCCGAGGCCCGCGCGGCCGTGGGCGAGCAGGCCAGGAGCTACATCGCCCTGCTGGGCGCGGCGGGCAAGGCCAGGGAGTTCAGCGTATAGATAAGGAGAGGGTATGCCGGAGAGTTTCGGGGTGGCGTTGTTGGGCGCAGGACGGATGGGCATGGAGCACGCCCGGACCATGCTGGGCTTGGCCGAGGCCCGGGTGCTGGCGGTGGCCGACCCCAACACCCGGGCGGCGGAGGCGGCCGGGGGCTTGCTGCAGGCCGAGGCGGTGTACGCCGACCCCGAGGAGGCCATCGCCCACCCCGGGGTGGAGGCGGTGGTCATCGTCACGCCCACCGACACCCACGCCCGCTACATCGAGCTCGCGGCCCGCGCGGGCAAGGCCATCTTCTGCGAGAAGCCCGTGGCGAAGGACCTGGGGGAGACCCGGCGGGTGCTCGAGGCCGTCGAGCAGAGGGGCGTGCCCTTCCAGATCGGCTTCCAGCGCCGCTACGACCCGCCCTACCGCCAGGCCAGGGACAAGATCGAGGCGGGGGAGGTCGGGGAGGTCGAGCAGTTCATCGCCGTCATGCGCGACCCGGCCCCCGCGCCGCTGGAGTACCTCGCGGGCTCGGGGGGCATCTTCATCGACCAGTCCATCCACGACATCGACTGCGCGCGCTTTTTGGTGGGGGAGGTGGAGGAGGTGCACGCCTGGGGCGCGGTGCGCGTGGACCCCAGGATCGGCGAGATCGGCGACGTGGACACCACCAACCTGAGCCTGCGCTTCGCGGGCGGCGCGCTGGGGGTCATCCAGAACTCCAGGCGCGCGGTCTACGGCTACGACGTGCGCACCGAGGTGTTCGGCTCGAGGGGCAAGCTGGTGATGGACGCGACCCCCAAGACCCCCCTGTGGCAGTACGGCGGCGGGGTGAGCGCCGACCACTACCACTTCTTCATGGACCGCTTCAAGGAGGCCTACCGCCTGGAGCTCGAGGCCTTCTTCCGCTCCCTGAGCAAGGGCGAGCGGCCCACCCCCGGCGGGCGCGACGCGCTCGAGTCCCTCCGCGTCGCCATAGCCGCCACCCGCAGCCTCAAGGAGGGGCGGGCGGTGCGGCTGGAGGAGGTCGGGTGAGCTCGCCCAACCACCTCAAGCCCCGCGCCGGGCCCGGCGTCGTGGTCGAGGCGAGCCCGGCCGCCGTGGGCTGGAAGTACCTCTCCTTCCGGGTCGTCGCCCTGCCCGCGGCCGCCCTGTACCCGGGCGACACCGGGGGCCAGGAGATGGCGCTGGTGCCGCTGTCGGGCGAGATGCGGGTGAGGGCCGGGGACGAGGCCTTCGAGCTCGGGCGCGAGGGCGTCTTTTCCGAGCTTCCCTCGGTGCTGTACCTGCCCCCCGGCACCCCCTTCGAGCTCGAGGCCCGCACCGGCGCCGAGTTCGCGCTGGGGGGCGCGCCGGCCGAGGGCCGCTACCCGCTGCGCCTGTTCCGCCCGCAGGAGATGCGCGTGGAGATGCGCGGGGGCGCCAACGCCACCCGCCAGGTCTCGCACGTCCTGGGGCCGCACCTGCCCGCCGAGCGCCTGCTCGTGTACGAGGTCTACACCCCCTCGGGCTTCTGGTCGGGCTGGCCGCCGCACCGCCACGACGGGCGCATGGGCTCGCTGTACGTCGAGGAGACCTACTACTACAAGATCAGCCCCCCGTCCGGCTGGGCCGTCCACCGCAACTACAGCCCCGAGGACGGCCTCGACGAGCTCTTGCTCGCCCGCGACGGCGACCTGATCCTGGCCCCCAGGGGCTATCATCCGGTGAGCGCCCCGCCCGGCTCCAACGTGTACTACCTCAACTACATGGCGGGCGAGGCGCTGGACGCGCAGCGGGCCACGCCCCCCGTCGACGACCCGCAGTGGGGCTGGATGCGGCAGGACTGGGCGGGGAAGCCGCTGAAGCTCCCCGTCGGGGGCGGGTCGGAAGGGGAAGGGGGTAAGGGGTGAGAAGGTGAGAAGGCAAAAAGGGGAAAAGCCCGGCCGGCTGCTCGCTTTTCCCCTTTTTACCCGTTAACCTTTTCGCCCGGGTCTTTATGAAAACCGAGGACCGGCGCAGGAAGATCATCGAGCTCCTGGAGCACAAGGGCTCGGTGCTGGTGGAGGAGCTCGCGGCGGAGTTCGGGGTGAGCCAGGTGACCGTCCGCAAGGACCTCAGCGAGCTCGAGGAGCGCGGGCTGCTCCACCGCACCCACGGCGGGGCGACCTTCGCCCACAAGAGCCTCTTCAACCCCTCCTTCCGCGAGAAGCTCCACCTGCAGCAGGCCGAGAAGCAGGCCATCGCCCGCGCCGCTTTGGAGCACATCGAGGAGGGCGACTCCCTCATCCTCGACGCGGGCACCACCAGCCTCACCTTGGCCCGGCTCATCAAGCACCGCTTCCGCTCGCTCTACGTCATCACCAACTCGGTGCCCATCGCCCTCGAGCTCGCCGAGACCCGCTGGGACGTGCTGCTCACCGGCGGGCAGGTGCGCCACCACAGCATGGCCCTCATCGGCCCGGCCACCGTGCGCGCCCTGGAGGTCTACCACGCCGACAAGGCCTTCGTGTGCGCCACGGGCGTCTCGGTCCACAAGGGCTACGGCACCCCCAACCCCTACGAGGCCCAGACCAAGCAGGCCATGATCCGCTCGGTGGACACGGTCTACGCCCTCGTTGACTCCAGCAAGCTCGGCCGCGCCACCCTGGCGAGCTTCGCCGCGCTCGAGGAGGTCCACCTGCTCATCACCGACCCCGCCGCCCCCCGCGACTTCCTGCAGCACCTCGAGCGCCAGGGCCTGGGCTACCGGCTGGCCGAGCTCGAGGCCGGCCCCGCCCTCAACCCCGCGTCCAGGGCGGGTTGAGCGCCACGGCCCGCGCGTGCTGCGGGCCGCCGGGGTCCGGTGGGCCTGGCCCGGGAGGTGATGGCGAAGAGCCGGTCGATACGGTTCATCCGGACCCACGGCGCGGGGGCTAGTCCAGGCAGGCCTCGACGAGCAGGAACTTGTACAGGTAGTCCTTGCCCTCGCCCGTCTCCGCGCCCGCGTAGCGCTCGAGCAGCTCCGCGATCTCGGCGCGCAGGGCCTTGGCCTGCGGCTCGGTGAGGCTCAGGCAGCCCCACTTGTTGAGGACCCTGGGCTCGACCGGCTGCCCGCTGCGCGGGAACAGCTCCAGCCGCGGCGTCCGCTCGTCCCCCTGGCTGAAGCGGATGCACCAGCCCCCGGCGTTGTTGCTGGTCAGGCGGACGATCGAGCGCCGCTCAATGCGCTCGAAGTCGCGGCTGTTGAGGATGAGGATCTCCTCGTCCGAGCCCACCGGGACACGCTCGAGGGGGATGGTGAAGACCTCGGCGCTCGCGCGGTAGAGCGGCACGTCGTGCTTGCCGCGCTTCTCCACCCGCACCTTCTCGACGAGCCCCAGGCGCAGCATCTTCTGCAGCCAGTAGCTCATGTGGCTCTTGCTGATCCCGACGGCCCGGGCGGCCTCGGCCAGGCTGGCCTCGCGGCCCATGAAGGGGTAGAGGTGCCGCACGCTCGCCGGCTGCACGAAGAACAGCGCCGCCTCCGGGTCCTCCAGGTTCCGGGTCCTGCACGCCACCCCTTGGCTCATGGTCGGGAAATTCTATCACTCAAATCCCCCCGTTCTATTTGCACGACCGGCGGTGCTACGGTGTCGGAAAGCCATGAACACGATGAAAGCCGCCATCTACAAGTCCTACGGCCCCCCCGAAGTCCTCAGGATCGAGCGCGTCGAGGTGCCCGCGCTGTAGGACGAGCACGGCGACCGGGTGCTCGTGCGGGTGCGCTACGCCTCGGTCAACCCCTTCGACTACCTGCACCGCAAGGGCTACCTCCCCGTGCGGCCCTCCCACGGCTTCATGAAACCCAAGACCCACAAACTGGGCATCGACTTCGCCGGGGAGGTGGTGGCCGTCGGGAAGGACGTGACCCGCTTCAAGGTCGGCGACGCCGTCTTCGGCAACTGCTTCGGCTCCCACGCCGAGTACGTGCGCGCCCGCGAGGGCGCGATCGGCCGGATGCCCTCCAACCTCACCTTCCGCGAGGCCGCCGCCGTCCCCACCGCCGCCATCACCGCGCTGCAGGCCCTGCGGGACGTGGGCCGGATAAAAAAAGGGCACCGGGTCCTGGTCTACGGGGCCTCGGGCGGGGTGGGGCACTTCGCGGTGCAGATCGCCAAGTTCTACGGGGCCGAGGTGACGGCGGTGTGCAGCACCGCCAACCTCGAGTGGGTCAAGGGTCTCGGGGCCGACCGCGTGATCGACTACACCCAGGAGGACTTCGCCCGGCGCAAGGAGAAGTACGACATCATCCTCGACGCCGTGGCTAAGCGGACCTACCTCAGTTGCCGGCGTGCCCTGAGCGCCGGCGGCGTCTACATCACCGAGAACCCCCTGAAGCCGGGCTTCCAGATCTTCCAGATCCTCCTCGCGCTGCTGACGAGGAACAAGCGGGCGAGGACCCACCTCTCCGAACCCAACGCCAAGGACATGGACTTCCTGCGCGAGATGGCCGAGGCGGGCAGGCTGAAGCCGGTGATCGAGAAGACCTACCCCCTCGAGCAGATCGTCGAGGCCCACCGCCACGTCGAGCACGGGCACACCCGGGGGAAGGTGGTCGTCGAGGTCCACGCCGGGTAGCCGGCGGCCCCCGCAGCCGCTCTTCCTCCCGAACAGCCTAGGGGCAGGCCCCTGGGCCTGCCCCGACAAAAAACGCTCTATCGGCTCAGCCTACCGTGGCCTTTTGCCGCTCGGCCAGGTAGAGCCAGGTCTCCAGCACGCTATCCGGGTTGAGCGACATGCTCTCGATGCCCTGCTGCACCAGCCACTCGGCGAGCTCGGGGTGGTCGGAGGGGCCCTGCCCGCAGATGCCGATGTACTTGCCCATCCTCTTGGCCGTCTGGATGGCCCTCGAGAGCAGGAACTTCACCGCCTCGTCCTGCTCGTCGAAGAGCTCGGCCACCAGCCCCGAGTCGCGGTCGAGGGCCAGGGTGAGCTGGGTGAGGTCGTTGGAGCCGATGGAGAAGCCGTCGAAGAGCTCTAAGAAGGCCTCGGCCAGGATGGCGTTGGAGGGCACCTCGCACATCATGATGAGCTTCAGACCGTTCTGGTCGCGCACGGAGCCATCCGGCTCCGAAACCTGCCTCTCAAGGCCATGGGACTTCAGGATCTCGATCACCTGCCGTGCCTCACCCACGGTGCGCACGAAGGGGACCATGACCCATACGTTGGTCAGACCGAACTCGTCCCGTACTTTTTTGAGTGCCTGGCACTCGAGCGCGAAAGCTTCGGCGAAGTCGGCGCTGCGGTAGCGCGAGGCGCCCCGGAAGCCGATCATGGGGTTTTCCTCCTTGGGCTCGTAGAGGGTGCCGCCCAGGAGGTGCGCGTACTCGTTGGACTTGAAGTCCGACAGCCGCACGATCACGGGGTGGGGCGCGAAGGCCGCGGCGATCATGCCCACGCCCTCGGCCAGCTTCTCGCGGAAGAAGTCGGCGGGGGAGGCGTAGCCGGCGGTGCGCCGCTCGATCTCGGCCTTGAGGGCGGGCTCGAGGCGCTCGTAGTCCAAGAGGGCCTTGGGGTGCACCCCGATGACGTTGTTGATGATGAACTCGAGGCGCGCGAGCCCCACCCCGGCGTGGGGCAGGTTGGCGAAGCTGAAGGCCCGCTCGGGGCTGGCGACGTTCATCATGATCTTGACCGGGATCTCGGGCATCTTGTCGAGCTCGATGCGCCGCAGCTCGAACTTCGGGCTCCCCTTGTAGACCCGCCCGGTGTCGCCCTCGGCGCAGGAGACCGTCACCGTGTCGCCGTCGCGCAGCACGCGGGTGGCGTCGCCGGTGCCCACCACCGCCGGGATGCCCAGCTCCCGCGCCACGATGGCGGCGTGGCAGGTGCGCCCGCCCCGGTTGGTCACGATGGCCGCCGCCCGCTTCATCACCGGCTCCCAGTCGGGGTCGGTCATGTCGGCCACCAGCACGTCGCCCGGCTGCACCCGGTTCATCTCCTTGGGCGAGTGGATCACCCGCACCGTCCCCGCCCCGATGCGCGAGCCCACCGCGCGGCCCGTCGCCAGGATCTCGGCCCGCTCGGTCATGCTGAAGCGCTCGATGACCCGCCCGCTGCGGCTTTGCACCGTCTCGGGCCGGGCCTGCAGGATGTAGATCTTGCCGTCCTGGCCGTCCTTGGCCCACTCGATGTCCATGGGGCGGCCGTAGTGCTCCTCGATGAGGAGGGCCTGGCGGGCGAGCTCGAGCACGTCCTCGTCGGACAGCGAGAAGCGGCGGCGCTCCAGGGGCGAGGTCTCCACCGTCTGCACGCCGCCCTCGCCGTAGACCATCTTCTGCAGCTTGCTGCCCAGGCTGCGCTGGAGGATGGCCCTCTTGCCCGCGCGCAGGGCGGGCTTGTAGACGTAGAACTCGTCGGGGTTGACCGCGCCCTGCACCAGCAGTTCGCCCAGGCCGTAGCTCGAGGTGATGAACACCGCGTCGCGGAAGCCCGACTCGGTGTCGAGGGTGAAGGCCACGCCGCTGGCGCCCAGGTCGCTTCGCACCATGCGCTGCACCCCGGCCGACAGCGCCACCTCCTCGTGGGCGAAGCCGTGGTGCACCCGGTAGGCGATGGCCCGGTCGTTGTAGAGCGAGGCGAAGACCTTCTTGACGTGCAGCAGCACGCTGTCCACGCCCCGCACGTTGAGGAAGGTCTCCTGCTGGCCGGCGAAGCTGGCCTCGGGCAGGTCCTCGGCGGTGGCCGAAGAGCGCACCGCGACCGAAAAATCAGCGCCGGACTGGCGCTGAAGGCGGATGTAGGCGTCCACGATGGCTACCTCGAGGGCCTTGGGTAGCTCGGCGGCCTCTACGGCGGCGCGGATGCGGGCGCCTACCCGGGCCAGCGCGTCCACGTCGTCGGTGTCGAGGCCCTGTAGGGCCTGGCGGATGAAGTCCTCGAGGCCGTTGTGGGCCAGGAAGTCCTGGAAGGCCAGCGCGGTGGTGGCGAATCCCCCGGGCACCCGCACCCCGGCTTGCGAAAGCTTGGCGATCATCTCCCCGATGGAGGCGTTCTTGCCCCCGACGTGGGGTAGGTCGTTCATGCTCAGGGTGTCGAACCAGCGAATGTAGGCCATGCCTTCCTCCTGCGCTCCAGGGTGCACGAAGCGGCAGGGTGTAAAAAGGCCGCCCCCGGTCCTTGTGTACACCGTTACGGGGCCTGTAACAAGCACACCTACACCACCGGCACGGCGCTCCCGGGCCCGATTACACTTGGGGCATGGAACCCCGTTCCCGCGCCGTCTTCATCGTCTCCGACCACACCGGCCTCACCGCCGAGGCGGTGGCCCGTAGCCTGCTGGCCCACTTCGAGGGGGTGCGTTTCGAGTACTTAACGCGCCCCTTCACGGACACCGAGGCCGAGGTGCAGGCGGTGGTGGAGGAGATCACCGCGCGCTACCGCGGCGGGGGCGAGCGGCCCATCCTCTTCAGCACCCTCACCAACCCCGGCCTGCTGGCGCGGCTCGAGACCGCCCCCGCGCTGTTCTTCGACCTCTTCACGCCCTACCTCAGCGTGCTCGAGGCCGAGCTCGGCCAGCCCACCACGCCGCGGGTGGGCCGCTACCACAGCATCGGCGACGTGAGCGCCTACTTCACCCGCATCGACGCGGTGGACTTCGCCCTCACCACCGACGACGGGGTGGGGGAGAAGCACTACCAGCTCGCCGACGTGATCCTCATCGGGGTCTCGCGGGCGGGCAAGACCCCCACCTGCCTCTTCCTGGGCCTGCAGTACGGCGTCCGCGCCTCCAACTACCCCCTGGCCGAGGACGACTTCGAGCGCCAGGAGCTGCCCGAGCCGCTCAAGCCCCACCGCGGCAAGATCTTCGGCCTCACCATCGACCCCGCCCGGCTCCACCAGATCCGCACCCAGCGGCGCCCCGGCAGCTCCTACGCGGCGCTCGAGCGCTGCGAGTACGAGGTGCGGCGGGCCGAGCAGCTCTTCCGCGCCAACGGCATCCGCTTCTTCGACACCACCGCCGCCTCCATCGAGGAGATCGCCACCACCATCGTGCAGACCGCGCACCTGACCCGGCGCATCGGGTAGGGGCTCCGCCGCTCCGGTGGCGACAAAACCCCTACCCGCCGCGCCGAGGACAGTCCCCGGCCGTCAGCACTTGGCTTCGGTCTTGACCGCCGAGTAGCGTGCCCTCCACCAGCGCAGGACGGGCTCGAGCCAGCCCGCGGGCCGGGGAGTGTTGGCCGCCAGGAGGATTTCCTGGGTATCGAGGCTGGGCCTTTCGGTGGGGCCGCTGCCCTCGAGGGCATCCCGCATGGCCTGGCGGATGAAATTGGCGGCGACGAAATGGTGGTTGAACACGGCTTCCTCCTCTCGGATCCAGATGGGGACGTATCTGAATCGATTCATCTGAATCGTTTCAGTAGTATAGCATAGCGGGGATGGGTGTCAAGCCGGGCAAGAAGGTCACGCTCAAGGACATCGCCGAGGCGCTGGGGGTGGCGACTTCCACCGTCTCCAACGCCTACAACCGCCCCGACCAGCTCTCGCCCGAATTGCGGGAGCGGGTCTTCGCGACGGCCAGGGAGCTGGGCTACTCCGGCCCCGACCCCATGGCCCGGGGGTTGCGCCGAGGCCGGGTGGGGGCCATCGGCGTGGTCTACCCGGACCGCCTGTCCTACGCCTTCACCGACCCGGTGGCCCCGCTGTTCATCCAGGGCATCGCCCTCGAGGCCGAACAGGCCGGCTACGGGCTGCTGCTGGTGGGCACGGCGCCCGACCAGAGCCTCACCCTCGCCGCCACCGCCAGCGTGGACGGCTTCGTGGTGCAGTGCTTCGCCGACGGCGACCCGCTGTACAAGGCGGTGGTCGGGCGCAGGCTGCCCACGGTGCTCGTCGATAACTTCCGCGCCGCCCCCGGTTTCCCGTTCGTCACCGTGGACGACGTGGGCGGGGCCCGCACGGCCGCCGAGCACCTCCTGGGGCTCGGCCACCGCCGCCTGGGGGTCGTCTCGCTGCAGCTAGCCCACGACAGCACCGGGGGGTTCCTCTCCCCCCTTCAGCAGTCCCGCGCCTCCTACGGCCCCACCCGCGCCCGCCTGCAGGGCTACCGGGCCGCGCTCGAGGCGGCCGGCCTGTCCTGGGAGCGCGACGTGGCGGTGTTCGAGTGCCCCGACAACACCCCCGAGGCGGGCCGGGAGGCGGCCGAGGCGCTGCTGCGGCTGGAGCCCCGCCCGACCGCCGTCCTGGCCATGAGCGACCAGCTCGCGCTGGGGGTGCTGGGCTACGCGGCCCAGCAGGGCGTCGCCGTGCCGCGCGAGCTCTCGGTCGTCGGCTACGACGACGCGCCGGCGGCGGCCCGCACGTCCCCGCCCCTGACGACGGTGCGGCAGGACCACGTGGAGAAGGGGCGCCGCGCCGGGCAGATGCTCATCGCGCACCTCGAGGGCCGCGAGCCCCCGGAGGGCCCGGCTACAGGCGCTTCTGGGCGGGGTAGCCCAGGCACTGGGCGGCGGGGATCCCGGCTGGACCGCCGGCACCAGCGAGGCCGAGGCCCTGGGTCTGGCCCTGCTCGACGCGG
>NZ_QXDL01000054.1:0-20482 GCF_003574345.1 Calidithermus terrae | reverse complement strand
ACCCCCTGGCCGGCGCCGCCCGCCGGGCGTTGGCGCAGGAGGGCCGGCTCGAGGTGCGGCTCGAGGCGCTCCTGCTGCGCCCCGACGGCCCCGACGCCCGGCCCTTCCGCGCCGGGGAGGTGGTCTTTCCCCGGGTGCGGCTCTCGGGCAGCCCCTACCTGAGCCAGCAGCCCCTCTCGGTGCGGCTGCTCGACGCGCAGGGCAAGGCGCTGGGCCAGGGCAGCAAGAAGGTGGCCTTCGGGGCCATGACCAGCGAGCTCGAGGAACTCGCCCCCGGGGTCCGGCTGCCCGCCCAGGGCCGCTACACGCTCGAGGTGCGCTACGGCGAGGCCGTGGCCCGCCAGGCCCTGGAGGTATTGCCCCCCAGCCTGGCCCGCCAGCTCTACGTGCTGGGCCTGGAGCCGCGCGGCCTCGGCGGGATGCCGCTGCTCGAGACCGCCGAGCTGCTGGGCCCGGAGGGCGATGGGCTGCTGCTGGAGAAGCTCGAGGCCGAGTTCAAGGCCGCCGCGCCCATGGCCGCCGTCAACGCCCGCCTCGCGCAGCCGCTGCGGGCCGGGCCTTACGCGGGCCAGAGCGTCGCCGAGTTGCTGCGCAAGGCCGAGCGGAGGGTGCTCGAGGCCTTCGTGCGTGCCGCCGTGCAGGACCCCCAACTGCTGGGCGAGAACGACGTGGTCAACGCCTTCGTGAACTGGGTCCAGCGCTGAACCCCGGAAAGCTCCCCAAAACCTTACACTGCGAATACACTGCCCTACGATGCGCCTCATCGGCCTGCTGTTCCTGCTCTGCCTCGCCGTGTTCGTCTACTTCCGCGACGCGGCGGCCCAGCCCATCGCCCGGCCCCCCGGCGTGCTGTGCCCGCTGGCGCCGTTCCAGAGCGCCCAGAACCTTCCCGCAGCCTTCGAGCACGAGGGCTACCGCCTGCAGCCCGTGGCCCGCTTCGCCCTCGAGGCCCGCGTCCTGGGCAAGCGCCTCTACGGCACCGACCCCGGCGCCAGGCTCGCCCCCGTTGACCTCGCGCTGGGCTGGGGCCGCATGTCCGACAGCCGGGTGCTGGAGAAGGTCTCCATAAGCCAGGGCAACCGCTTCTACTTCTGGTACACCCCCGACCCGCCCATCCCCCTGCAGGAGATCGTGGTCAGCAGCGCCAACATGCACATGATCCCCGCCACGCCCGAGCTCGAGCAGCGCCTGAAGCGGCTCAAGAGCGGCAACATCGTGCGCCTGCAGGGCTACTTGGTCAACGTCAGCGGCCCCGGCGGCTTCTTCTGGAACTCCTCCCTCACCCGCGACGACACCGGCAACGGCGCCTGCGAGCTGGTGTGGGTCGAGGAGCTGGCGGTGCGCTGAAGCCCCGGTCCCTTCACCGGGCGCTGAAGTAACGACGGTAACGGTCAAATTGCCACGGCCCGCTGCGCGGAGGGCCTAAGCTCTAGAGCAAGATGCAGAGCACCCTCACCAAGCAACGCGATCAACTCCGGGAAGCGGTCATCCTCAAGGACGAAGGCCTGCGGCTGCAGCGCGACATGGCCGAGATGGGCCGGGTCCAGCGCGAACTCGCCGACCAGCTCGCCCAGGGCAAGCCCCCGGACGTCGCCGTCCTCGAGAGGCTGCGCCAGAACGCCAGCAGCTTCGAGGCCTGGTGGGACAAGGTGCGGCAATTGCTGGGGCACGACGACCTCGAGAAGAACCTCCCCAAAGCCCTCGAGGCCCTCGAGGCCTACCGGCAGCGGCTGGAGGAGGCCGCGACCTGCGAGGTGGCGCTGGGCATCCTCGAGCGGGTGAGCGCCATCGTCCACCACGGCCACGAGGAGATGCCCACCCTCACCCAGCTCCAGATGGACGTGCTCGACCTGGTGCGCAGCATCACCCAGAACCCCGCCGTCACCCCCACCGTGCAGTCCCTGGCCGCGGGCACCCACCCCTACGTGCGCTTGGTCCACTTCCTGCAACCGCAGGACATGAGCGACGAGGAGTGGGAGCAGACCTACCAGAGCCTCCACCAGTCGCTCGGGCGCGAGATCGCGGTGGCGGCGGCGCGGGGGCGGCTGCAACTGGTGTGATGCCGGCTTCACAAAGATACTCTTCAAATCCGTCAGGGGTAAATCTTCGTGAAGCCCAGGGCACTCCCTTCGGCCGGGGTGGATAGCCTCCCATCGGGAGGCCATCCACCCGAACCTGGTGTGAGCGGTCAGCCGTGAGCGGAAAGCCAGCGTTGGGTAGGGGCACCCCGCGCGGGTGCCCCTACTGCCCGGCCGGCTGTTCCCGCTAGTCGAGCAACCCGGGGATCGGCTCGACCTCGATCCGGCTCGCGCTGGCCTTGACGTAGGGGGCTTGCAGGGGGATCAGGTGGCGCTTGGTGCCCGCCTGCACCACCAGCACGTCCTGGGCCCCGGCGTCGTCCACGTCCACCACCTCGCCGACGGGCTCGCCGTTGACGAGCACCGGCAGGCCGATGAGCTGGAAGTAGTAGAACTGCCCCTCCTCGAGCTCGGGCAACTCCTCGGGGTCGGCCAGCACGGCCCGCCCGGCCAGGGCGCGCGCGGCTTCCACCGTGCCGACCCCGGCGAGCTCGAGCACCAATTCCTCGCCCAGGTAGTACGCCTCCTCGACGGCCCGGTAGCCGATCCCCTCGATGTAGACGCGCTCGAGGCCGGCCACCAGGGGTTCGCCGCGGAACTTGACGGCCCCGCCCAGCCCGTAGGCCGAGCCGAGCCGCCCGACTTGCACGCGCTTCATGGCCGGCCTCTAACGCACCTCGACCGAAACACGCCCCTTGGCGTAAGAGCGCACGATGGTGCGGACGCTCTCGATGACCCGCCCCTGCCGCCCGATCAGGCGGCCCTTGTCGGCGGGGGCGGTCTCGACGTAGTACACCGGCCCCTCGCGCCCGCGCCGCTCCTCGACGCGCACCGCCTGGGGCTGATCCACCACGGCCTTGGCGAGGTATTCCACGAGATCCTTCATGGGAAAAAGCTTATAGCAAATAGCCGATAGCTAATAGCCATCTCAGGCCATCGGCTACCGGCTACCGGCTGACCGACGTGCTTACAGCACCCCGGCCTGCTTGAACAGCTTGCGCACGGTCTCGGTGGGCTGGGCGCCCACGCCGAGCCAGTACTTCGCGCGTTCGCCGTCAACCTTGAGCCAGTCGGGGGTGGTCTTGCGGGGGTCGTAGTAGCCCACGCGCTCGAGGTAGGCGCCGTCGCGCTTGTTGCGGCTGTCGGTCACGATGATGCGGTAGTGGGGGTTCTTCTTCGAGCCGAAACGGGAAAGGCGGATCTTGGTCATCGCGTCACTCCTTCAGAACTGAGATATTCACTGCCTTAAAGGCGTATCTCCTGGGTCAAGCTAGCGCCGGAACAGGCCCCGGCCCTTGGTCTTGTGCATGGTCTTCATCATGGCCTTCATGTCGTCGAAGGTCTTGATGAGGCGGTTGACTTCCTGAACGCTGGTGCCCGAGCCGGCGGCGATGCGCTTGCGGCGGGAGGCGTTGAGGATCTTGGGGTCGCGGCGCTCGCGCGGGGTCATCGAGAGCACGATGGCCTCGAGGCGGTTGAGCGCCTTGTCGTCGACCTGGAAGCCCGCGGGCAGCATCCGCGACATGCCGGGGATCATCTTGAGGATGTCGCCGAAGCTGCCCATCTTGCGGATCTGGCGCATCTGGGTGATGACGTCCTCGAGCGTGATCTCGCCGGGGGCCTTGACGGGGCCTTCGATCTCGGCCGCGCGGGCCTTCTCCAGCAGGGTCTGGAGGTCGCCCATGCCCAGGATGCGCTGGGCCAGGCGGTCGGGGTAGAAGGGCTCGAGGCCGTCGAGCTTCTCCGAGACGCCCGCGAAGTAGATGGGCTTCTGCGTGACGTGCCTTGCCGAGAGCGCCGCCCCGCCGCGCGCGTCGCCGTCGAGCTTGGTGAGGATCAGGCCCGTCACCCCGATGCGCTCGTCGAAGGTCTTGGAGACGCCCAGCGCCTCCTGGCCGGTCATGCTGTCCACGACCAGCAGCGTCTCGCTGGGGCCCACCGCCGCCTTCAGGCGGGCGAGCTCGTTCATCAGGTTCTCGTCGATCTGCAGGCGGCCCGCCGTGTCCACGATCACCAGGTCGCGGTAGTCGAAGGTGAGGTGCTGGCGCAGGCGCTGGGCGGTGGTCTCGGGGCGTTCGCCGTCGGCGACCTCGAGCACCGGCACCCCCACCTTCTCGGCCAGGATCTTGAGCTGGTCGCGCGCGGCGGGGCGCTGGGTGTCGGCGGCCACGAGCAGCGGGCGGCGCCCCTTGCCCTTGTAGAACTGGGCCAGCTTGGCCGCGTGGGTGGTCTTGCCCGCGCCCTGCAGGCCCACCAGAAACCACACGTTGCCCTCGTTCTTCAGCAGCGGCTGCTTGGCCTCGCCCCCCAGCACCTCCGTGAGCTCCTCGTAGACGACGGTGAGGATCTGCTCGGCGGGGGTGAGGCTCTCGAGCACCTGCTGCCCGAGGGCCTTCTCCTGGATCTTGGCGACGAAATCCTTAGCCACCTCGAAGTTCACGTCGGCCTCGAGGAGGCTCATGCGGATCTCGCGCAGGGTGGCCTTGAGGTCGGCCTCGCTGATACGACCCCGCCCGCGCAGCTTGTCCACTGCGTCGCGGATGCGGCGGCTTAGCGTCTCAAACATGCTTTTCGGCTCCCCCAGACCTCAAAAAATCACTCAAGCCTTTTTTGCGATCAAAAGGCCTCTTTCTCGAGGCCGCCCGCTAGGGTAGCAGCACGAGCTTGAGCGTGTCAATATCAAGTTTGAAGCCGGCAAGGGCAGGGGGATCGGGGGATAGGGGGCCTGTGGCTCGTGGCTCACCCCTCCCCGCCGGCGGGGAGGGTTTATCCCCCCTGGCCCCCCTTGCTAAGGGGGGGACAAGGCATCCTGCGTTTCGCGTTTGGCGTCTTGCGTTTTGCGTCTTGCGTACGACGTACGACGTACGACGCAGCACGTACGACCCGCGCCTAGCGTTCGGCTATCAGCGCCGGACAGAGCTACAATACCCCTAGAACGCTATGCGCCTCCTGGCCCCGCTCCTCACCCTGGCCCTCGCCTTGGGCACCGCACTCGGCTGCGGCTTCACCAACTCGCAGATCTGGCTCGCCATGCGCGAGGCCAGCGACCCGAGCTTCGACCGGGTCTACCTCTCGATGCTGGTGCCGCACTACGCCTCCATGCACAAGCTGGGGGAGGAGTACCTCCCGTACGCCAAAGACCCCGCCATGAAGCGCTGGGTCGAGGGGATGATGGCCGACCGCAAGGCGCGGCTCGAGGAGATCAACCGCCTGCTGAAGAACCTCGGCGGGGATAAGCCCGTGACCAAGGAGATCATGCAGATCGAGATGGACGCCGACCTCGACCAGCTCAGCCTCGACCTCGGCAAGCCCGGCGTGCGCGACACCTTCGCCAACGTGATCTCCACCAACCTCGCCACCAGCGTCAACCTCTCGCAGATCGCGCTGCAACGCTCGAAGAACCGGGCGGTGCTCGAGCTCGCCCGGCGCGTCCGCGACGGCGAGACCAAGCGGGCCGAACAACTGCAGCTGGTGATGCTGGGCCGCTGAGCCCGCCGCTCAAAAACGGTTGCCTCTGCCCGCCTCCGGTGCTACCCTATCGGAGGCTCTAAGCCCCTTCGGGACCGCCGGCACAGGGTCGGAGGCCCGGAGGTCTCAGGAGGCACCGTGGAAGATTACAGCGACAGTCGAAGGTTTAGCCCGGTGCGCTCTGTGCTTTTGAGCCGCCGCTAACCCCTCGACAATCCCGTACTTCACGGCTGCTTCCTTCCAAGGCCGCGCTGCCGCGTTCGCGCGCGACACGGGCACAGAAGGAGGTGGCAAATGTACGATACCGAGCGCCTTGAAGCGATCCAGGCTCTCCAGAACGCCCTCGCCGAGAGCGATGCGGTGGCGGTGAAGGCGGCTTTGCAGGAGCTCGACGCCCCGCAGATCATCGACAACTGGGGCGAGTTCGCCCCCGAGCACCACCTGGTCATCCTCACGCTGCTGCCCGCGAGCGAGGCGGCCGAGGTCTTCAGCCACCTCGAGGAGGACGAGCAGACCGCGCTGCTCGAGGCCCTCCCGCGCTGGCGGGTGAAGGAACTGCTGGGCGAGCTCTACCTCGACGACCTCACCGACACCCTGCAGGCGGTCGAGGAGGAAGACCCCGAGCTCGCCGAGGAGATCAAGGCCCAGCTCGACCCCGAGACCCGCGCCGAGGTCGAGGAGCTCTCGGAGTACGAGGAGGACGAGGCCGGCGGCCTGATGACCTCCGAGTACATCGCCCTGCGCGACTCGATGAGCGTGGAGGAGGTGCTGCGCTTTTTGCGCCGCGCCGCCCCCGACGCCGAGCAGGTGTACTACCTCTACGTCGTTGACGCGGCGGAGCGGCTGGAGGGCGTGGTGAGCCTGCGCGACCTGATCGTGGCCGACCCCAAGACCCGCGTGCGCGAGATCATGAACCCCGACGTCAAGTACGTGCGCACCGACACCGACCAGGAAGTCGTCGCCCGCATGATGGCCGACTACAACTTCCAGGCCCTGCCGGTGGTGGACGAGAACGGGGTGCTCTCGGGGATCATCACCATCGACGACGTGGTGGACGTCATCGAGGAGGAGGCCACCGAGGACATCTACCGCCTGGGCGCGGTGGAGGCGCCCGAGCTCGTCTACAGCCGCTCGACGGTGTGGGAGCTGTGGAGCGCGCGGGTGCGCTGGCTGGTGGTGCTGATCGTGGGCGGGATGTTCTCCAGCACCATCCTCGAGGGCTTCGAGGCCACGCTGAGCGCGGTCACGGCCCTCACCTTCTACCTCACCATCCTGCTGGGGGCCGGGGGCAACACCGGCAACCAGTCCTCCACGCTCATCGTGCGCGCGCTCGCCACGGGCGACGTGCGGGGCCGCGACTGGTGGCGCATCCTCTTCAAGGAGCTGGGCGTGGGGCTGCTGCTGGGCCTCACCCTGGCGGCGGTGCTGGCGGTGAAGGTGGTGGCCGACGGGCACGCCGAGATCCTGCCGGTGCTGGCGCTCTCGCTCGCCACCCTCATGACCGTGACCAACATCGTGGGGGCGCTGCTGCCCATCGGCATCAAGAAGCTCGGGCTCGACCCCGCGCTCATCTCCAACCCCCTCATCGCCACGCTGAGCGACCTCACCGGCCTGCTGATCTACCTGAGCGTGGCCCGTATGCTGTTGCAGATATGAAGCTCCGGATGGTGGTCGAGTGGACCATCGGCACCCGCGAACGCTACGACTGGAAGGAAGGGGCGCTGGTGCCCCGCCGGCCCTGGCCCGAGGCCTGGGAACTCCCCCCGGTCAACTACGGCTGCATCCCCGGCTACTTCAACCCCGCCGACCGGGTCGAGCTCGACGCGATCTGGTGCGACCCGGCCCCGGTGGCGGCGGGGGAGTGGCTCGAGGGCGAGGTGCTGGGCATGGTCTGGGTCGGCGACTGCGACCACAAGATCCTGCTGGGACGGCCCGGCGACTTGGAGAAGCTCGACCGGGCGGGCCTCGAGGCTTGGTTCGTGGGGCGCGAGGCCCGCATTGCCCCGGCCGAGGAGGCGCTCGAGTTCATTGCGGGGTTGCGGCGGGACGGTGGGCGGGGTTGAGCGGGTCGGGTCGTGCTGAGGGTCGAACGCCGATAGCCGATGGTCGTACGTCGTACGCGAAACGCCAAACGCAAGACGCAATACGCCAAACGCGAAACGCACGTCTTACGTCGTACGTCGTACGCAAAACGCAAGACGCCCTTTCTTCACCCCCCTTAGCAAGGGGGGCTGGGGGGATATTTCCCTCCCCGCCCTCGGGAGGGAAGAGGAGGGGCGAACCACGGGACACTAGCTGATGGCTGAGGGCTGAACGCTGAAAGCTGTCCGGGATTGACGGAACAGCGTGCGTTACGCTATATTCATAAGGCTGTAGTGCATTAGGCCGGAGGGCTACCTGCTCGCTTGGGGCGGGCGCAGCAGAGCCGTTCGGGTGCTGTGAGTCGGTTTAGGCGACCGGAAGCCAGGATCATCGTCATCCCCGCGAACGGGGACCGAGTTGGACGCGGCCGGGCTGGAGCCGGGCTGTGCGTTCGGCCGGCTTATCACGCGAGGTTTCATGGAGCCCGTATCGCAGCGGTTGTCGGCCGGCAGGCCTCGAGAAGGCAACCTCTACCTCCGCTTCCTGGGGCACTACCTTGCGCCTTACCGGGGCAAGGTGCTGGTGCTGGCCCTGAGCCTGTTCGCGGCCTCGGGGCTGCAGCTTTACACCCCCCAGCTCGTGCGGCAGTTCATCGACCAGGCCACGGCGGGGGGGACGCTCGAGGTGCTCGTGGGCATCGCCATCGTCTACCTGGTGCTGGCGGTGGGGCGCCAGTTGCTCGCCGCGCTCTCGACCTACCTCTCCGCCGACGTGGGCTGGAGCAGCACCAACCAGCTCCGCGCCGACCTCTTCGGCCATACCCTGCGCCTGGACCTGGCCTACCACAAGGAGCGCACCCCCGGCGAGCTCATCGAGCGCATCGACGGCGACGTGACCAGCATCGCCAACTTCTTCTCGCAGTTTCTGGTGCAGGTCACGGGCGCGGTGCTCCTGATGGGCGGCATCCTGGTGGTGCTGTGGCTGGAGGACTGGCGGGTGGGGCTGGTGCTGAGCGTCTTCACCCTCGCCGTCACCTACGTCCTCTTCGCCCGCCGTGAGGTGGCGGTGCCCGCGACGCGGGCCGAGCGCGAGGCCAGCGCCCAGGTCTTCGGCTTCGTCGAGGAGCGGCTGGCGGGGCTCGACGACATCCGGGCCAACGGGGCCGGGCGCTACACCCTGCGCCGCTTCCTCGAGGTCCAGCGCGAGCTCTACGCCCGGGGCACCCACGCCTGGTGGATGCGCGGCACCTTCTGGCTGCTCTTCGGCTCGCTGTTCTCGCTGGGTAATCTGCTGGCGCTGGGCATGGGCATCGGGCTCTACCTCGACGGCAGCATCAGCCTGGGCACGGTCTACCTGTTCTTCAACTACGTCCTCATGCTCGAGGCCCCCGTCGAGCAGATCACCCAGCAGTTGCAGGAGTTCCAGCGGGCCGCCGCCGGGATGCGGCGGGTGAGCGAGATGCTCCAGACCGCGCCCCAGGTGCGTGACGGCAGCCGTAGCCTGCCCCAGCGCCGCGCCCACGCGGTGGAGTTCCGCGGCGTGCGCTTCGCCTACGAGGACCAGAACGTGCTCAAGGGCCTGAGCTTCCGCCTCGAGCCCGGCCAGACCCTGGGCCTCCTGGGCCGCACCGGCAGCGGCAAGACCACCCTCATCCGCCTGCTCTTCCGGCTCTACGACGCCACCGAGGGCCAGGTCCTGCTCGACGGCATCGACCTGCGCGACACCCGGCTCGACGAGCTGCGCCAGCGGGTGGGGCTGGTGACGCAGGACGTGCAGCTCTTCCACGGCACCGTGCGCGACAACCTCACCTTCTTCGACCCCGCCGTGCCCGACGGCGCCATCCGGCGCGTCCTGGGCGATCTGGGGCTGGGGGAGTGGCTCGAGGGCCTGCCCAACGGCCTCGACACCGTGCTGCGCTCGGGCGGGGCGGGGCTCTCGGCCGGGGAGTCGCAACTGCTGGCCTTCGCCCGGGTCTTCCTCAAGGACCCCGGCCTGGTCATCCTCGACGAGCCCTCCAGCCGCCTCGACCCCGCCACCGAGCGCCTGCTGACCCGCGCCATCGACCGGCTGCTCGAGGGGCGCACCGGCATCATCATCGCCCACCGCCTCGAGACCGTCGAGCGCGTGGACAAGATCATGGTGCTCTCGCAGGGGGAGATCCTCGAGTTCGGCGACCGCGCCGAGCTCGCCGCCGACCCCGGCTCGCGCTACCACGCCATGCTGCGCCTGAGCAGCGAGGCCGGGCTGGACGAGCAGATGGAGCGGTTGGGGGTATGAGGATGCCGAACGCCCAACGCCAAACGCCCTACGCCGCGCGCATGCCGGGAGAGACGCCCATCAGGGTCTTCGCCCTGGGCAGCCGTACGGGTCGCACTTACCGGGGTGAACCATGACCGCCCAACCCCTCACCACCTGGCAGTACCTCTTCCGCCTGATCGCCTGGCGGCGGGGGCAGTTCCTGTGGAACTTCGCCCTGTGGGGCCTGTTCCACATGATCCCCATCGCCAACGGCCTGCTCATCAAGTGGATCTTCGACGCGCTGTCGGGCGGCGTCGAGGCGGGCTGGAACCCCTGGACGCTGCTGGCCGTCCTGGCCGTGGCCTACGGGTCGCGGCAGGTGTCCTTCGTCTTCGCCATCCGGGCGTGGGCCAGCTACTACCACTACCTGGGCTCCTTCCTGCGGCACAACCTCATCGAGTACCTGCTCACGGCGCGGGGCTCGAGGGTGCTGCCCGAGTCGCCCTCCGAGGCGGTGAGCCGCTTCCGCGACGACGTTGACGACGTGGTGCGCTACGTGGAGAACTACGTCGACGCCGGGGGCTTCGTGCTCTACGGCCTCTCGGGGATCGTGCTGCTGTTCGCCGTCGACCCCGCCATCGCGGCGGTGGTCTGCACGCCCATGTTCGCCATGACGCTGCTCATGCGGCGGCTCTCGCCCACCATCCGCACCTACCGCCGCCGCATGCGCGAGGCCACGGCGCGGGTCACCGACTTCATCGGGGAGTCCTTCGGCGCGGTGCAGGCGGTCAAGGTGGCGGGGCAGGAGGCCAGCATGACCGCGCACTTCGCCGCGCTGGGCCACGAGCGCCGCAAGCGGGCGCTGGCCGACGTGCTGCTCACCGAGATGATCAAGAGCGTCAACACCAACCTGGTCAACGTCGGGGTGGGGGTGGTGCTGGTGATGGCGGCGGCCAAGCTCAAGGCCGGGACCTTCACCGTGGGCGACCTGGCGCTGTTCATCCAGCTCCTGCCGCGCGTGACCAACGTGCTGACCTTCGTGGGCGACATGATGGCCCAACACCGCCGCACCAAGGTCGCCACCGACCGCATGGAGCACCTGCTCGTGGACGCGCCGCCCGGGGCCGCCGTCGAGCCCAAGCCGCTGCCCCTCGAGGGCCCCCTGCCCCCCCTGAGCACGGTGGCGCCCGGCTACCGCCCGCTGCAGCGCCTGGAGGTGCGAGACCTCAGCTTCCGCTACCCCAGCTCCGGCAACGGCATCGAGGGCGTGAGCTTCGCGCTCGAGCGGGGCGACTTCGTGGTGATCACCGGCCGCATCGGGGCGGGGAAGACCACCCTGCTGCGCGTGCTCCAGGGGCTCTTGCCCAAGGACTCGGGCGAGATCTTGTGGAACGGCGAGCCGGTGGAGGACCCCGCCAGCTTCTTCATCCCGCCGCACTCGAGCTACACCGCCCAGGTGCCCCGCCTCTTCAGCGAGACCCTGCGCGACAACGTGCTGCTGGGGGAGGACAAGGCGCACGAGCTCGAGCGCTCCGTGGACCTGGCGGTGATGCGCCCCGACGTCAACGCGCTCGAGAACGGCCTCGACACCCTGGTGGGCAACCGCGGCGTCAAGCTCTCGGGCGGCCAGGTGCAGCGCGCCAGCGCTGCCCGCATGTTCACCCGCGCCGCCGACCTCCTCATCTTCGACGACCTCTCCTCGGCCCTCGACGTCGCCACCGAGCGCCAGCTCTGGGAGGGCCTCTTCCACGACCGCGAGGCGACCTGCCTGGTGGTGAGCCACCGCCGGGTGGCCCTGCGCCGCGCGACCCACATCGTGGTGCTGAAGGAGGGCCGCGTCGAGGCCCAGGGAACGCTGGCCGAACTGCTCGAGAAAAGCCCCGAGATGCGCAAGCTCTGGGACGACGAGAACGAGCCCGACTGAGCGAACCGGGTCTGCCTTGACGCTTTGCCCCTTTGCGGCTATATTGGAGTTTGCGGCTTCGGAGGCCAAGCCCTCCGGCCCGCAGACCGGCGCGGGGTGGAGCAGTCTGGTAGCTCGTCGGGCTCATAACCCGAAGGTCATAGGTTCAAATCCTATCCCCGCAACCAGCACGCGAGGCGCAGGGCACCCCCCTGCGCCTTCGCCTTTCGCCCCGGCTTGACCACTTCCGCCCCACACGCTAAACTCTTTACGTTGTGCGCTAGGCACACAAAGCTCGGCTGTGTAGCTCAGCTGGTTAGAGCGAACGACTCATAATCGTTAGGTCGGCGGTTCAAGTCCGCCCACAGCCACCAAGAGAGGAGGGCAGCCAAGGCTGCCCTGATCGTTTTAATCGCTCACGCGCCGGGGTCTTGCTGAGCAAAGAACAGCCGCCAGGGCTGTCCTTGAAAGCCGGACGTTCGAAAACCGCCGTTACTTGGGGTCACATGGCCGCGAACGCTTAACCCAACCTTCAAAGTCGGCGGGGCAGCCTGCCAGGGCCTCCACCTGCCCGCGTTCGAGGGCTTATAAAGGGTCCATGAAAGCCACCCTTGGTTGGCTGGTCGCGGTGGTGTCGCTGATGGTGTCGCCGGTCTTGGCCGAGTCGAGCCCCTGCCTCTCGCAGAAGACCGAGGGCATCTTCAACGGCGTGGTGATGATGAGCAAGCCCGCTTGGCTGGTGCGGGAGTGCGGGCGAACCGAGGGGCAGATCCTTTCGCAGATCAAGCTGTGGGTCAAGGGCAACGGGCGCAACGCCTACTCCGACGAGTCGTACCGCTCGAGCAACCCCAAAGGGGGCGAGATCGTGCTGCAGGCCCTCGAGGCCGCCCGCTGGAGCCGCTTCTCCGAGCACGTCGTGCGGGCGGGGGGCGTGGTGGCGACGGTGCGCCACTATAAGCACGAGAAGTTCGGGTTCCTGGCCTTCGGCGTGACCCGGGCGGGGGGCGAGCTCTTCCTGACTTTCGTGCGCTACCGCTGAAGAGCGGGGGCAAGCGAAAAGCAGACCGCCTTAGGCGGTCTGCTTTGGCGGTGGTTCCTAACCCCTAGGGCGCCACGTAGGGGCCGGGCTTTACCTCAGGCCTTGACGGCGAACTTGAGGAAGAAGCGCTCGATGTGCCGGATGGGCTCCTCGATGGTCTCCGTGGCCTCGGCGATCCACTTCGGGTTCTCGAAGTGCATCGCGAACAGCACCATCCCCCGGAAGTCCCGCAGGGCCTCGTTGATCAGGCGGCGGATGCGGGGAGTCGCCCGGGGGTGGGCTAGGGCCAGGGCCGCGAGTTGCTCCAGGTCTTCCATTCGTGACTTGAGTTCGTGCATGGCTGCTCCCTTGAACCGGCTGGGGCAATGAGGGTGCAAGGAGGGCGGGTCCGATCCGGTTGGCATGATGTTAGCGGACTTGGGGGACGGGTTTGGGTCATATATCACCAGAGGCTTTAACGATGGGAAAGGCTTTTCTCATCTCTTTCGCGTAAAAGGTTGCGCTTTGGAGGGAGGAAATCCTTACCCCCTTCGGGTGTCCCCCTGACGCCGGGTCTGGCCGAAGATGGGACGCGGAGGCCAGCTTATGGAACACGAACGCGCCGACCGTCCCCCGTCCACAGGCACCCGCAAACCGGAAGCCGGGCCCGACCAGGCCAAGGAGAGTGAGGGCAGCCAGGGCGCGCCGGAAGAGCTCGAGCGCCGCGAGAGCGAGGAGCTCAACCCCGACGACCTCGAGCGCGGGGAGGGCAAGGGGACCCCTGAGGCTTAGCTGCGGTTGACGGCGGGTTGGGGCTTGGGCAGCAGGAAGATCCCGATGCCGAAGGCCAGCTTGCGGGAAGGCGAGACCAGCAGGCGCTGCTGCCAGACGAGGCCGGTGCTCGAGCCCCCGTCGAGCAGCAGGGCTTCCTTAGCGCCCAGCCGGGCCATGACCTTGGCGGTCTCGGAGAGGGTGAGGGCCTGGCGGGTGCTGACGAAGATCAGGAAGCGCTCGTTGACCAGCCCCACCACGCTGCGGCGGGCCCGGCCCCAGATGGCCGGGTCGCTGTAGCCCTCCGAGCGCGGCCACACCACCACGCGGCCGTCGCGCAGCACGTAGGGGCCGCTGGCGATGACGGTCTCGTAGCCGCGCCAGGGCTCGAGGCGGTTGTGGATGCGCGCGCGGTTGTCGGAGGTGATGGAGAGGGCCGTGGGGATGCGGCCCCGCGAGAGCTGCTGCCCGGCTACCACCAGGTCGCCGGCGAGCGAGAAGGTGCGGGGGTGGAAGTAGCCGCCGTTGATGGCCGCCACCAGCCGGGGCTGGTTGGCCAGGGCGAGCAACGGGGCCCCCGAGCGCCCCAGCCCGCCCTGCGGCAGCAGCGCCCTCACGCGCACCTGCGGGTGGGCCAGGTTGACCTGCACCGCCGTGACGGGCACGCCCAGCACCGGCCCGTTGATGAGCCGCACGGCGAAGCTGGGGGGCGGCGTGGCGACCCACAGCTTCTGACCCTTGAAGATCACGTTGCTCTTGAGGCTGTTCCAGCGCTTGAGCTGCGCCTGGCCGATCTTGTGCCGTTTAGCGATCCCCCAGAGCGTATCCCCCCGTTGCACCACGTAGATCTTGCGCGCCTGCGCCTGGGCAGACCCGAAGAGCACGACAAGAGCCACCAGCCACCACAACCACCCTCGAGCGTTCTGTGCCATCTGCACGGTAAGTCTAGGGTAGCGCGGCGCGGGGATGCTGAGAGGTAATTACAACCACTTCATGAAGCTTGAACTCATGAGTTAACCGAAGCTCAAGGGCCGGGCGTGCCCTGCCGGGGCTCAGAGCAGGTGCCGCAGGGTCTTCGCGCCCAGCCGCGCCCGCAGCAGCAGGAACAGCTCGGCCGTGGCGAGCGCGTCGTAGAGGGCGTGGTGCTCGAGGTGCGGCGGCAGGCCGAAGTGGGCGCGGGCCTCGGCCAGGCCCGCGGGGAGCGGGCGGGCGTGGGGCTCAAGCTGCCGCTGGCGGTGCTGGAGCCGGGCGATGAGGCCCGCGGTGTCCAGCACCCGCGGCCGGGGCCACGGGCGGCCGAGCCGGCGGTAGGCCCGCCGGAGGAAGCCCAGGTCCAGCGGGGCGTGGTGCAGCAGCAGGACGCCCTCGCCCAGGCGGGGGTGGAGGGCCTCGAGCACCTCGGGCAGGGGAGGGGCGGCCTCGAGCTCGGCGGGGACGATGTGGTGGGCCCGGATGCCCTCCTGCGAGAGCGGCAGGCCCGCCTGGGGCCGCACCAGGCTGTAGAAGCGCTCGCCGTAGCGGATGACCCCCTGGCGGACGGGCACCATGCCCACCGAGAGGATCTGGTCGGCGGGGGAGAGGCCGCTGGTCTCGAGGTCGAGCGCCCAGTAGGTCGGGGTGTCCCAGGCGGTCGAGCTCAGCACTCCCTACCCCAGGCGGTCGGTCTGGAAGCGCTGGCTGAGGGCTTCTTGCATCTCCCGGATCTCCACGAAGGCCTCCTTGAGGTGGCGGCGCTCGAGCGCGGAGAGGGCCTCGAGGGGGACCTTGTGGCCGGGGGTTTCCCCGCGCCGCAGGGCGCCGAGCTGTTCGCGCAGGCGCAGGCGCGCGAGGAAGTTGAAGGCCTCCGACAGCGTCTCGGCGCCCTCCGCGCTCAGCTTGCCCGCGCGGGCGGCGGCCTCGAGCCGCTCGAGCGTGCCCCTCGCGGTGCTGCGGGCCTCGAGGGCGTACACCCGGGCCAAGCTCACCACCGGGGCGATGCCGCCCTTCTTGAGGTCCACGCCCCCTTCCTCCTCGCGGATGCGGCGGAAGAGGCCCAGCGGCGGGCGGAACTGGAGGGCGGCGCGGGCGAGGTGGGCCAGGAACAGGCCGTTCTCCCCGCTGCGGGCGACGAGCTGCTCGAGGCCCTGCAGCGAGAGGCCGCCGTGGACCGGGCGGAAGTCGAAGAAGATCTGGGCCTCGAGGAGTTCGGGGGGGTTGGGCTGTTCGACCCAGCGGCGGAAAAGCGCCTCCCACTCGGCCAGGGGCTTGTGCCAGCGGGTCGCCATGTAGCCCCCGGGGCAGGGGGGGAAGCCCGCCTGCAGCAGCCCCTGCACCACGAACTCGGCCAGCCGGGCGAAGTAGGGCCGGGCTTCGGGGAGGTCGTCTCGGTAGGCCAGGGCGTTGTCCTGGTCGGTGAGGAGCGCCTGCTCCATGCGGCCCTCGCTGCCGAAGACGACCCAGGCGTAGGGGGTGGGGGGCGGGCCCAGCTCGGCCTCGGCGAGCTCGAGCAGCACCCGCACGAGCTGGTCGTTGAGGCTGCTGACGCTGCGCCCGATCTCGCGCGCGCCCAGCCCGCCGGCCAGCAGGGCCTCGGCCACCCCGGTGAGCTCCTCGCGGTAGCCGCGCAGGTCGGCGGGGTCGCGGGTGCGCTCGAGGCGGCGCAGCAGGTAGAGCGGGCTGCGGGCCTGCTGCCGCAGGAAGACGGTGTCGGTCACCACGCCAACCACCTTGCCCCCGTCCTCCAGCGGCAGGTGGTGGATGCCCTGGCGCACCATGAACGACAGCGCCTCGAAGAGGGGCACGCTGGCGGGGAGGGTCTTGACCGGGGTGCTCATCACCTGGGTGACGGGGGTGTCGGGCCCCAGGCCCTCGGCCAGCACCCGGTTGCGCAGGTCGCGGTCGGTGAGGATGCCCAGGGTGCGGGCGTGGGCGAGGGAGTCGGTCACCAGCACCGAGCTGATGCCGTTCTCGCGCATCAGCCGCGCGGCCTGCTGCACGGTGGCCCCCGAGTCCACGAACACCGGGCCGCGCTGGAGGATTTCCCCCACCGGCAGGCTCAGGTCCAGGTTGACGGGGTTCAGGGCGGGCGCCACGCCCTGCGAGGCCAGCCGCAGCCGCTCGGCCAGCCCCTGGTTGAAGAACTGGGCGAAGGCCGGGTAGGCCGTCAGGGCGGCGAAGACCTTGGCACCCCAGCCGTAGACGAGCAGGTCCTCCTCGGCCACGACGTCGAAGGCCGGGGCGTCCTTGGAGAGCAGCGAGGGGTAGCCGAAGCAGTCGCCCTCCTCCAGCGCCAGCACCTCGCGCCCCTCGCGCAGCAGGCGCACCGAGCCTTTGCGGATGAGGTAGAGGTGATCGCTGGGCGGGCCGTCGCGCGCGAGGACCCGCGTCCCCTTGGGGAAGAACTGGATCTCCAGGCCGCGCTCCACCGCCGCGAGCGCCTCCTGGGGGAGGGTATCGAAGGGCGGGGTCTGCCGGACGAACTCGAGCGGGTTCAAGCGCACCCCTGCTCAGGCTTTGGGCTTCTTCCCCTCCGCCGGCAGGCGCACGACGAAGCTCGAGGCCAGCCACGCGGCCAGCGCGAAGACCAGGAAGAGCGCCTGCTCGGCCGCCGGCCCCTGCAGCACGAGCTGCAGCGCCATCCCCAGCCCCAGCGCCGGGATGGACAGCAGCAGCGTGCGCACCACCCGCTCCCAGCCGCGGGCCGGGGGCAGCGGCCAGAACCAGGCGAAGGCCACCCCCAGCCCGCTGCCCAGCAGCACGGCCAGCAGCAGGTGGAGCATCTGGAGGGGGGTGGGCACCGCGAAGCCGAGGACCGGGCTGCCCAGCAGGTAGAACAGCCCCACCCCCAGGTAGACCCCCACCACCCGCCGCAGCAGGTGGGGGAGGCCGAGGGCGGCGGTTTTGACCGGTTGCATGGCTTTAGGATAAGTCGCCATTCTCCTCCGACGGGAGGTCCCCCCTGGGCCCAGGGGGGACCGGCCCGAGGGCCTCTAGTCGTGGGCGGTCGCCGCGCCGGCGCCGCGGGGGATGCGCAGGTCCTCCACCATGTGCTGCACGTCCTCCGGCGGGGCCGCGGTGGCGCGGGAGACGGCCCAGGCCACGACGAAGTTGAGCACCATCCCCACCGTGCCGATGCCCTCGGCGCTGATGCCGAACCAGTTGGGCAGGGCCGGGGCCGGCTGCCCGAAGAGCACGTCCGACTTCATCAGCAGGATCATGACGGTGGTGAAGATCAGCCCCGTCAGCATCCCGGCCACGGCGCCCTGGCTGTTCATGCGCTTGTCGAAGATGCCCAGCACGATGATGGGGAAGAAAGAACTCGCCGCCAGGCCGAAGGCGAAGGCCACCACCTGCGCCACGAAGCCCGGCGGGTTGACCCCGAAGTAGGCCGCGATCACCACCGCCACGCCGATCATGACGCGCCCCACCAGCAGCCGCTGGGCCTCCGTGGCGCCGGGGTTGACGAGGCGGTAGTAGATGTCGTGGGCCACCGAACTGCTCACCACCAGCAGCAGCCCCGAGGCCGTGGACATCGCCGCCGCCAGGCCGCCCGCCGCCACCAGCGCGATGATCCAGGGGGCCAGCCCCGCCACCTCGGGGGTGGAGAGCACGATGATGTCGTTGTCGAAGTAGACCTCGTTGCGGCTGGCGGGGTTGGGGCTGGTGAAGTCGGGGCGACCGCTCTTGAGGTTGAAGGCCCGCCCCGGCGCGAAGGTGATGCGGCCGTCGCCGTCCTTGTCGGTGAACTGCAACAGGCGGGTCTTCTCCCACTTGGCGACCCAGGGGATGGCCCGGACCTCCTCGAGGCTCTTGCCGTTCAAGGTCTGGATCAGGTTGTAGCGGGCGAAGGAGGCCAGCGCGGGGGCGGTGGTGTAGAGCAGCGCGATGAACAGCAGCGCCCAGCCCGCCGAAACGCGGGCGTCGCGCACGTTGGGCACGGTGTAGAAGCGCACGATGATGTGCGGCAGCCCGGCGGTGCCCACCATCAGCGCCATGGTGATGCAGAAGACGTCGATCATGGGCCGGGTGCTGGCGGTGTAGGCGGCGAAGCCCAGGTCCTGGTGGATCTGGTTGAGCTTGGGCATCAGGTCGCTGAAGGTGAAGCCCGCCTGCGGGAGGGGGTTGCCGGTGAGCACGCTCGAGATGGCGACGGCCGGGATCAAGTAGGCGATGATCAGCACCGCGTACTGCGCCACCTGGGTGTAGGTCACGCCCTTCATCCCGCCGATGATGGCGAAGAAGCCCACCACCGCCACCCCGATGATCACGCCGGTGGCGATGTCCACCCCCACGAAGCGGCTGAACACGATGCCCACGCCCCGCACCTGGCCGGCCACGTACACGAAGGAGATGAAGATGGCGGCGACGGCCGCGATGAGCCGGGCGGTCTGGGAGTAGTAGCGGTCGCCCACGAAGTCGGGGACGGTGTACTTGCCGAACTTGCGCAGGTAAGGCGCTAGCAGCAGCGCCAGCAGCACGTAGCCTCCGGTCCAGCCCATCAGGTAGACCGCGCCGTCGTAGCCCAGCGTGGAGATCAGGCCGGCCATGGAGATGAAGCTGGCCGCCGACATCCAGTCGGCCGCGGTGGCGGCGCCGTTGGCGATGGGGTGCACGCCGCGCCCGGCCACGTAGAAGCCCTGCGTGTCGCGCACCCGCGCCCAGTAGCCGATGTAGATGTACACGGCGAAGGTGATGCCGACGATGATGTAGGTCCAGGTCTCGACCGACATGCCCCACCCCTCATTCGTGGACGTCGAACTCCTCGTCCACCCGCTGCATCCGCGCGGCGTAGACGAAGATCAGGATCACGAAGACGTAGATCGAGCCCTGCTGGGCGAACCAGAAGCCCAGCGGCAGACCCCCGAGCCGGATGCCGTTGAGGGCCGGGGCCAACAGGATCCCGAAGACGTACGAGACCAGCGCCCAGATCGCCAGGAGGCTGACGATGAGGCTGAGGTTGGCCCGCCAATACGCTGCTGCCTTGCTTTTATCCATCCGAGAACCCTCCTTAGACCGCAGCACGATGGATGCGCGACGCTGAGTTGTCGATCTTGGGGCGAACTTTAGCACTCGCCCTCCAGGAGGGCAAGTTTTCGGGGCTTTTCAGTCATATGCGAAAATCGGAAAATCCTCGAGGCGCGAGGGGCCGAGAGCGGGGCCGCTCCTGGACGGCGCCGGACGTCCCTGGGCCAGGAGGCTGGCTCAGCCGGGGTTCAACTGCGGTTGTTAGGGTGCGAAGGCGAGGAGGTCGGAATGCTGAGTCAAGAGAACATCCGCCGCATTCAGGAAGCCATCGCCGCGCATCCTGCCCCCGTGCTCTCGCTGTACGTTGACATCAACCCGGCCAACCCCGGCAACTCCGGCAAGGCCTACCTGATTCGCGCCAAGGAGGCGGCCCGGGCGCTCGAGGTGCCGGGCAAGGTGCTCGATCAGGCCCTGGGCGCCATGGAGCGCCTGCCCGAGGGCCGCCTGCGGGCGGTGTTCGCCGGGGAGGACTGGCTCGAGGCCTACGACCTGCAGACCGAACTGCCCCTGCCGGGCGGGGTCGAGGCCCGCTGGGGCGAGCCCTACCTCACGCCCTTGATGTACGCCCTCGACGAGTACGAGCGCTACGCGGTGGTGCTCGTCGATCAGGAGAAGTGGCGGCTCTTCGAGGTGCACATGGGCAAGATCGAAGAGCTCGAGGGCGCCTTCCGCGCCGTCGCCACCAACGAGTGGCGCGAGCTGGGGGAGGACGCCACGGCCGCCGGGGGCCGCAGCGCCGGGCCGGGGGCGGTGGGGCACGTGGGCCGCGCCGTCGGCGGCAGCGGCAAGGACAACTTCAACGAGCGCATGGGCGAGTGGACCGAGCGCTTCTTCAAGGAGATGGCCCAGCACCTCGTCGAGGCCATGAGGACCCGGGGCATCGAGCAGCTCATCCTCATGGGCCCCGACCCCGAGACCAAG
>NZ_QXDL01000053.1:0-20556 GCF_003574345.1 Calidithermus terrae | reverse complement strand
GGGGTTCTTCGGCGGTGCGGACGGTAAGCGTGGGCTCCTCCTCAAACGGCACCTCCAGCACGGGGGGAGACCCCACCTCCGCCTCAACCGTTTCGACGGGGACCGTCTCGACCACGGGCTCGGGCTCGGCGAGCCGCCGTTGCGCCTCCTCCAGGGTGATCTTGCCCGCGGCGAAGGCCTCGAGGTCGGCGGAGAACAGCAGGTGCGACCAGCTCTCCCCCGCCAACTGGCGCAGGGCCTCCACGACGCCCTGGGGGTCGGGGCGGGCGGGCCGGGCCGGCAGGCCCGCGCCCTCGAGCCAGACGCGCGGGCCCCGCACCCACAGGCGCTCGGCGCTGATGCTGCCGTGGCTGAGCCCGGCCTCCTGCAGGCGGCCCAGCGTCTCGAGCAGGCCCCGGGCCCAGGCCCGCAGGCGGCTGGGGTCGGCGGTTCCTTGAAAGCGGGTGGCCTCCACGGCGGCCACGGGAATCTCGGCGATCCAGGCCGACTCGGTGCTCTCGAGCCAGGGCAGCATCCCCACCACCGCTGCGGGGGGTTCGCCCTCGAGCGGCCGGTACACCACCACGCCGATGCCGGTGCGCGAATCACGTCCTTGCCAGACCTCGAGGGCGCGGCCCTCACGGTCGATCAGACCCCCTGGGAGAATGGGTGCGTGCAGAACATAAGGCCCCAGGCTATCCATAAAACCGAGTATACCCAGCCTGCCCGGCACAGCCACGCCGTGCACGCGGGCGACCGCGCGGCCCGGACCTTCGGCCTTGCCCTAGCCGCCGCGCCAAACCTATAATCACGGTGAACCAACGGCCACCCGCATTTTGGCGACGGGGGCAGACCGGCGGCCTGGGGGTCGCACGCTGGAAAGGAGCACTAGGATGGAGTTTAAGGTTACCCTGTCGACCGAGGAGATCGTGCGCGGGCTCAAACACTACCGCCGCATCGCAAAACAGGACGTTTTGCGAGCCCCCGAAACCCCCAACCCGGATGTGTTCCGTGTCCACGCCGAAGCCCGTCGCGAGGTATACGCCCGCCTGGCCGAGACCGCCGAGACCGACGGCCCCGAGGCGGTGGTCGCCACGGCCCTGGAGCTTTACCAGAACCTCCCCTTCGTCACCGGCACCAGCGAGGACGCCTACCCCGAGGTGAAGGGCCAGGAGAACGCGCTGGAGAACTTCTTCCTCATGATCGGCCTCGACCCCAAGGTGCGCCGCGAGGCCCGCAAGGCCCGCAAGCCCGTCGAGTAGCCGCCGTCGGTTGGTTTTCCCCCGCGCCCGCCTCGAGGGGCCCGCGGGGCCACAAACAACACGAGAGCGAGTTATCCAAAAACGAGCCGAAAGCGAGGCAGTCTACAGCGCTTTTGGCTTTTTGCTGTGTAGGATGTTCGAAGCCATGAGTCTGGACCTACTGGCCGCACAGGCCCGCACCTGCACCGCCTGCCGCCTGGCCGCAACCCGCATCAACGTCGTCTTCGGCGAGGGCAACCCCGACGCCCAGCTCCTCATCATCGGGGAGGGGCCGGGCGAGGAGGAGGACAAGACCGGCCGCCCCTTCGTGGGCAAGGCGGGCCAACTGCTCGACAAGATCCTCGAGGCCGCCGGGATCGCCCGCGAGAGCGTCTACATCGGCAACATCGTCAAGTGCCGCCCGCCCAACAACCGCGTCCCGCTGCCCGACGAGTTCAAAGCCTGCACCACGCTGTGGCTCAACAAGCAGCTCGAGCTCATCCAGCCCCAGATCATCGTGCCGCTGGGGGCTACGGCCTGCGAGTACTTCCTGGGCGAGAAGGTCTCGATCACCAAGATCCGGGGGCAGTGGATGGAGTGGCAGGGCATCAAGCTCTTCCCGATGTTCCACCCCGCCTACCTGCTGCGCAACCCCGCCCGCACGCCGGGCAGCCCCAAGCACCTGACCTGGATCGACATCCAGGAGGTCAAGAAAGCCCTCGACAGCCTGGGCGAAAAGCCCAGCCGCGCGATCAAGACCGTCAGCCAGGAGTCGCTCTTCTGAACGGCCTGCCCCCCAGCGGCCTCGTCCACCTGGGCGTGCTCTACGTGGTGTGGGGCAGCACCTACCTGGGCTTCCGGCTGGGCGTGGGGCCCGGCGGGGGCTTCGAGCCGTTCATGATGGGCGCGCTGCGCTTTTTGCCCTCGGCGGCGGTGCTGCTGGCCTACGCCCTGCTCGCGCGCCAGCGCACTGTGCTCAGCCGCCGCGAGCTGGCGGTGATGGCGCTGTCGGGGGTGGTGCTGTGGGTGGGCGGCAACGGCCTCATCCTCATCGCCAGCCAGTACGCCGCCTCGGGCTACGCGGCCTTGATGGTGGCGACCACGCCCATCTGGGCCGCGACCTTCGAGGCCCTGCTCGACCGCAAGGCGCCCTCGCCCAAGCTCGTCGCCGGGCTGCTGCTGGGTTTGCTGGGGGTGGTCGTGCTCTCCGTGCCCAAGCTCTCCCAGAGCTCACAGACCACGCTGCTCGCCGTGCTGCTGCTGGCGCTGGCCCCCATGCTGTGGTCGGCGGGCACGCTCTACTACCAGCGCAACCAGACCCGCCTCGAGCCCGTCGTGGTCTCGGCCTACCAGCAGCTCTTCGGCGGCCTGGCCTTCCTGCTGCTCTCCCCCCTGCTGGGCGAGCGCTGGGCCATGCCCACCCTCCAGGGCTGGCTGGCGCTGGCCTACCTGATCGTCTTCGGCTCGCTGCTGGCCTACACCTCCTTCATCCTGGCCGTGAAGCTCCTGCCGGTGAGCCTGGTGACGACCTACGCCTACGTCAACCCGGTGGTGGCGCTGTTTTTAGGCTGGCTGGTGCTGGGCGAGGGCATCGGGGCGTGGACCCTCGCTGGGGCGGCGCTGGTGCTCATCGCGGTGGGGATCGTGTTCCGGGCCCGCAGGCGGTAGCACGCCCTTAGCGCTCCGAGAGCACGAGGTTGACCCTATCCTCGGTGAGGCGGCACGGGTCGGCGGGGGTGACGTCCTTGGGGTAGTGGTGCTCGAGGTGGCGCTTCATCTGCGCCACGGGGCGGGGCTCGCGCTCTACCCGGCCCACAGGGGTGGGGGCGTCGGGCTGGCCGCAGAGGATAGCCGCTGCTGTATCTGGCAAATGGCACACTCCGCTGTATATTTCAGCGGTTCACCCTCCCAATTCTCTCCCTCATCGTTGTCCTTAATCCACTCGAGCACCTCCAAAGCGCGCTCGTCACCGATTTCGCCAAGGATTAGGATGCTCCGGTAGCGTACGTTCTCATCAGGATCATTTCGCGCCAGGTCAATCACTTTATCTACCGGAGCGTCCTTAACCCAGTGGCGCAATAAGATGTCCAGACCGATCGACCTGGCGTTGTGGTCGGGGTGGTTCAGCCACCGGATCGCCGCCTGTTGAGCCCTCTGCTCATCAAGACCTACTAGGGCGTGGATAGCCCATATCCCTTCGTATCCGAAATCTCCGGTTAGCTTCTCTAGAACCCTCAACAGCATCGCTTTGTCGAGTCTACGGCTGACTAATGCCAACTGCATTTCAGACGTGTAGGGGCTTTCTCGATGGACAATCGATCGAACTGTTCTCTCAGCATCCAGTTCATCCATAAGCATCACCCACCAAGCACACCCTGCTCTAAACACATAAAAAATCGCATTCAGTACCACATGCCGACCCCATTTCCTCTTGGGATAGGGCTTCAACATCTCGTATTCCTTCGGGTGTAAGATCAGTGTGGTAATTGGTCGTCACAAATACCAAACTACCCCTTTTTCCCTTCAGAACCCATTCTGACACGCTCTAGCGAACTTCCGCTGGGAGAAAGCGGCCTTCACGCCACTCGAGTCGCAGCAAAAGGCTACTACCCATCAGTGAAAATCCCGTACGGGGGTAGGCCATAGGTCTGCTTTACCGTACCGTTGACCGCGACGAACGAGTTCGAGTTGTTGATGTAGGCAGCCTCCAACACTGCCTTGACCAGCAAGTGCCGGTTGGAGTACAAGCTGGCGGGTAGGCCAACCCTGCGCAGTCTTCCGGGCCGCTTCGGGTTCTTGGCAACGACGGTCAGGTTGTACCCGAACCCGAAAGTATAGCCAAATGCCGGGGGGATATAGATCTCTTCGACGGCAGCCCACTGCACCTCAGTAGACCCAAACAGGCTAACCAGGCTCAACGAGTCGCGCGTGATCCGGATCTGCTGAGTGCCGATCTCGAGACCGAGGTAGAGCATAACGATAAATGCGGCAAGATTTAGTACGACGTTTAGGTCAGCAGAGAGGCTCAGAAGCTTATGAAGGTCTGCTACAACGAAACTTCCGAGAACATAGCATGACACGGCTATGGAGAAGAGCGATATCCCCCATACAGCCCCCTTTTCAGCGTGAACCGCTTGTATAGCCGACATCAATAACCCCGTTCGCTGGTCGTGTAACTCAAAACTTGCACTTATGCCTGGATTTACGCGCTAACGACTAAGCTGCTTCCAGAGGGCTCAAGTCCAGGATCAGCTTTCCTGCCATCAGTTTCCGTCGGCACTGGTAGAAACTCAACTTCAGCCGCTCTCGTTGTAGCTCAACCAACCCATAGGCCACCATGCCCAAAGCCAGATGCGCCAGCAAGCGCACCCACTTGCGGTGTCGGTGCCCCACCCAGCCCAGCTCCTGTTGCAACCCGCGGAAGATCTCTTCGATGGCCTGCCGCAACCGGTACACCTGCACCACCCGCCGCCCTTCCCAGCCCACCTGATTGACACCCAGAAAACGCCCCGCTCCTTCAAGAACGACCATGACCCGAGGTTGTCTTCTCCCATAGCTCTGCTTTCTTTATCCATTCTCCAGTAGGGGACATCCCTCGGACCTCGGCGGCCGCTGCCGGAAAATTGCCGCCCTGTATGACATGGGGAACCCATGTCACTCCTCCGAGGGCTCGAAGGAGAACCGGCCCTGCCGCCACACCAGCCTCCCCAGAAGGAGCGCATGGTCCCACCAGCCCTGTCTCGGCTGGTCGGTGTAGGCCACGAGCGGCCGGTCGGTGTAGACCCGCGCGATGACCCTAATATCGGGACGTTCGGTCAGCGGAAGGTACTCGAAGCGGTAAAGCCTCACCCGCTCCTGCTCACGCCCGAGCCTCTTCAGCATCAGCGCCCTGAGCCGCTCCGCAGGCACCAGCACGGACGCGGAGATGTCCCTCCACCGGCCGCCCCTGACCTCGAAGAACCGGATGCGCTGTGGCCTCTCGCCGTAGGGGAGGTTGCTCACGGCGACGACCTCCCTGGCCGAGTCGACCCTCCACACCACGAACTCGTGGGACCCCGATTCCTCAACCTCACCCTCCTGGATGGGGAAGTCCCTGGACTCCCTCAGCCGCGGGTGCAACACCGTCCCGCTCACATCAATGAAATCGCCCTTCTCGCGGAAGTAGCCGAAATCCGGCTGCAACATGTCGCGGCGTTTGAGGATCTCCCGCCTGCGGTCGGCGCAGCGCTCGTCGGGCGCGAGGTCGGTGCAGAAGGCGAACCAGCCCGAGGAGTCGCGGAAGACCTCATCCGGCGCCCTCAGGAAGAGCTCGAAGACGCTGCCGAGGGGGGCCCGTCCCTCCCCCGCCCTCATGAGCAGCAGGCCGAGCGAAAGCGTCGCGAACAGCACAACCGTGAGCCTCAACCATCGCATGGCTTACCCCCTACCCCCGCTCGATCGCCACGATCCACCACATAGGCCAGGCCTCCACCTGCTCCCAGGGCCAGAGGTTGTCGTTGCCCCTGGCTCCAGCTTCGGTCTCGCCGCTCCTGGAATTGAGGTTCCCATTCCACGTATATTCGCCCTTGTTTGGTCGTAGCGTGATCGGCCCGCCGAAGGGATCGTCCACAATTAGCCCTTGCTCCCTCACGTCTTGAATAGGAATATCCAAAACGAGCCTTCCAAGAACTCCAGGAACGTGTCTTTGATCAAGGATATGTTTCCTGAAGGCCAAGAAGGTGTTTGGTGCCAGCGGTGCATCAGGATTAAATACGAAAGCCGTGGAAACAAGATATGCCTCTGGAATCTTCAAGAAATAATCCCTTACATTCATCGAAGCTGCCTTTGTACAACCCCCAATGGTGAGGAGTATCAGCCGTATGAGAGCGATCCCCGGGCAGGGTGGCTGGCGTGCGAGTAGTGCACCGCTTATAGTTTTCCACTCAGGGAGAGGTTTATCAGGGTTTAGGAGCTTGAATTTTGAACTGTCCATTTATCCATAAAAGATCGAAGACTCGTACACCTGTTAGAGTTCTCACCTGAATGGTGGTTCCTATCCGTGGGAATACAAAAAAGGGGCTAACGTTTATGTCATTCAACTTAAACTCTTCATCATCTGGCTTCTTGTGTCTCCTATAAGCGTCCAACATCATGGAGGCATCAATTTTAGGCAATACACTAGAGGTGACCTCTATCCATCCGTTGGATCGCATTTTGAGAAAGTGTAGACTCTCATTGCGGCACACCGGCCCGCACCCGACAGTAGTGACCCCGATAAGCGGAAGCTGCCCCTTTGCCCTCCAAACCGCCACTTCGATAAAACCTTCGAACGCCGTTGACCTGACACGTAAGTACTCATTCGTAGTGTCTATATCTATCCAATAGGTCTTGCCATTGAGAAACCACTCATTCTTTTGAGACTGCTGAACACCTTTAACGAGTGCATTTCTCACCTGGGAAGGGAGCAACGGCAGATACGAGTCGGGGAGCAGCTTGAAGTAATCAGTTACCAGGAGCTTTTGGTGCTGGCTGGCGGTTGCTCCCGCAAGACCAAATGGAACGGAAATGATGAGGGCCAGCACGGTTGCAAAGATCTGATAAATAAGGGACTTCCTGGGTTTTGGCGATGGCCAGTAGATCATGACCGCTCCTTACGCCAAAATACCGCTATCCAAAGGATGAACTTCTTTTCAACCTTTACCCAAGGCCATATGTTATCCTCTCCAACCGAAGCTTCTGAGTTCCTTGAATTGGGTTCAGAACCGTCTCTGCGATAGCTGCTATAAACACTGAGCGGATCATATGTAGATAAGTTTAGTGATCCATAAGGATCATCAACTACTAAGCCTTTATCCGTGACGTTCTGCAATCGCACAATATGTTGATCAATACTCATAATGACGCCATACCCCCTTGCAAGATATGGAAGTACATTTCGGATCCACCATTCTCTGGGAGCGACGAAACCAGTAGCAATCTTCTTGTACTCGGCGCCCATCTGTTTTGCTGTACCACCCCATCCTGCCTCTGTCCATCGCGGTGCACGTACTTTTTCCTTTCTTAACCACTCGAGATAGTCCTCGAACTGCATCTTCTGAAATTGAGCTTCGGTCAGGCGAATCTCTTGGGGAACCTGGGTCTGGTCAGGCATTTGTGAGGGCTTACCAATGCCGATAGTCTCCAAAGCCATCGCTAGGGAGGTAAGATTGCACATGACATCGCCAATTGCTTGGGTGACAGGCGCACCGTACCTATTACGAGCAATATTGCCCTGGCTATCTACCTTGACTTCTACACTCTCATTGTTGCGCTGGTTGCGGTAGGAGACCTTGGTCTGCAACAGGAGGTACAAATCGCCCCGCCGCTTGGCATCCGGCTCCTGGGCGATGAGGCCTCGAGCCCGCCGGATCTGCTCCACCGTGTAGCGTGGGGTGTGTTCCTCCAATCCCATGAGCTCATCCAGGGCGTCCGGGGCGCCGTTGCCGTTCTGGCTTGCTTGCCTGGGTGCGGGCTCGGGGGTAGGGGCAGGGGCAGGCGAAGGCGTGTAGACGGCCACCAGCTCCCGGCTGCGGACAACCCTCCCGTTTTGGTCTAGCTCGAGCCAATCCGCCACCAGCCGGTCTCCCCTTTCCCCTTGAATGCTGCCCACCAGCTTGCGCACGGGTTGTTTGCCCGAGTAAGCCACCAGGTTGAGCACCCCGCCAGGGGTGATCCTGCCGATGAGGTCGAAGGAGCCCTCCCCCCTCTCCCAGGTGCTGCTGGAGTAACCAATTACCTTGTCGCCGAAGGGGCGGTCGAGCTCGAGGTGGATCGGTACCCGCCCCGCGATCTGGCCCACGAAGTGCCGGGGCTTGGGCCAGACCCTCTGAAGGGGTTGGGTCGCCTGGGACGCTTGAGGAGGGGGCGAGGCGACAGTGGTAGCGGTGGCTTGCGGGGATGGTTTGGAGGAGAGTTGCGGGGGCTGTGGCTGTTTGGCCTGGGAAGGGGCCGGCGGTTTGGGAGGTGGGGGAAGTGGTGTGACAACGGTTGGGGTGGAAGTTTGGGTGGTGGGAGGGTTGGTGAGCCTCCGCTCCGATAGCGGTTTTTCGGAAGGGTTTAGCTTCAGGCCGACGTGGTCGGGCATGTCCTTTGCTTCCCCCGTGCAGCGGAGGATGGTGAGGGGTTGCCCGCTGCGGGGGTCGTGGCGGATGCCCTGGACGCTGAAGCGGATGCTGGAGCTGGCGGGGTCGTAGCTGGCCGGGCCTTCGCCGTACCAGCCTCGAGTGCCGAAGATGGGCCGGCAGAAGACCCACAGGCGAGCCGTGCCGGCCGGGTGGTCGTATTCGAGGAAATAGCGGGCGTTATAACCGCTGAGGTAGCCTCCCCGGTGCCCCTGCCAGCGTGGTTTACGGCTAAAGTCATAGCCTGAAAGCCGGGGGACTGGCTGGCTCCAGTCGAAGGAGCTCTCAGTTGACATGCAACCATTCTAAGCTCAACTGGAGCCATTCTGCTTAACGCCAAAGGCGAAGCCTGCTCAGTGCTTGAAGTGCCTCGAGCCCGTGAACACCATCGCCACGCCCAGCTCGTCGGCGGCGGCGATCACCTCGGGGTCGCGCTTGGCCCCGCCGGGCTGGACGATGGCCCTGATCCCGGCGGCGGCGGCGGCGCGCACCACGTCGTCGAAGGGGAAGAAGGCTTCGGAGGCGAGCACCGCGCCCTGGGCCCGCTCCCCGGCGTTGAGGATGGCGCGCTCGGCGGCCCAGATGCGGCTCACCGCGCCGGTGCCCACCCCCACCGTCACGCCGTCCCTGGCGAGCACCACGTTGTTGGAGCGGGCGTGCTTGCCCACCTTCCAGGCGAACTCGAGGTCGCGCCACTCCTGCGCGGTGGGCTCGCGCACCGTCACCACGCGGGGCTCGAGGCCGCCCCAGGCCTGAACGTCACGGTCCTGCACCAGGAAACCGCCCAGGATGGGGCGGAACTCCAGCGGCCCGAAGCGGCTGGGGCCGGCCACCAGCACCCGCAGGTCGGGCTTCTTGGTTCTGAACCACTCCAAAGCCTCCGGGCTCACCTCGGGGGCGATGAGGACCTCGAGGAAGGTCCCCTTCGTGGCCTGGGCGGTCTCGAGGTCCACGGGCCGGTTGAGCGCCACCACCCCGCCGAAGACCGAGAGCGTGTCGGCATCGCGGGCGCGCTCCCAGGCGGTCTTGGGGTCGGAGGCTACCGCCACCCCGCAGGGGTTGGCGTGCTTGATCGCCACGCAGGCGGGCTCGTCGAACTCGCTCACCAGTGCCCAGGCCGCGTCGGCGTCGGCGTAGTTGTTGAAGCCCATGGGCTTGCCGGCCAGCACCTCGGCGTCGAGCACCGGGCCGCTCTCGCCCTGCAGGCGGTAGAGCGCCGCCTCTTGGTGGGGGTTCTCGCCGTAGCGCAGCTCGCTGACGCGCCCCAGGGCGACCACTAGGCCAGGGCGGAACTTCTCCTGGCCCAGGAACTCGGCGATAGCGGCGTCGTAGGCGGCGGTGTGGGCGAAGGCTTTGTGGGCGAGTTCCTGGCGAAGGGCGCTGCTCACGCCGTTGCGGAGGGCCTCGAGCACCCGCGGGTAGTCGGCGGGGTCGCACACCGGCAGCACCGCGGCGTGGTTCTTGGCCGCCGCCCGCAACATGGCCGGCCCGCCGATGTCGATGTTCTCGACGCACTCCTCGAAGCTCGCCCCCCGGCTCACGGTCTCGCGGAAGGGGTAGAGGTTGACGCACAGCAAGTCGATGCGCGTGATGCCGTGCTGCTCGAGCTGCGCCTGGTGCTCGGCGCTGCGCGTCGCCAGCAGGCCGGCGTGGATGTTGGGGTGCAGCGTCTTGACCCGCCCGTCCAGGATTTCCGGGAATCCGGTGACGTCAAAGACGTAGGTGACCTTCAGCCCCGCGCCCTCGAGCGCCTTGTAGGTCCCGCCCGTCGAGACCAGCTCAAAACCCAGAGCCGCCAGCTCACGGGCGAACTCCACCAGGCCCGCCTTGTTGGAAACCGAAAGCAGCGCACGCATACAGGGGGCATCATATAGTCGATAGCCGATAGCCGATAGCCAAACGCTAAACGCCGAACGTCGAACGCCTGAAAACGTTGACGTTCGATAGCCAGGGGACGTCGAGGGTCGAGGGCCAGGGCGTCTCGCGTTTTGCGTTTTGCGTACGGCGTAGGACGTACGACGCACGACTGGCGTTTTGCGTTCAGCGTTGGGCGTTCAGCGTCCTGCACCCGCACCCGTGTAACAACTCTGTAACAGCGCCCCGGTAGACTCGGCCTCAATCGAACTCGAGAGGTTTTGGAATGCCTTACCTACAGGGCCTTGGAGTCTACCTGCCTGCACCGCGCATGACCAGCGGCGACATCGCCGCGGCGAGCGGGCTGCCGGAGTGGGTGGTGCGGGAGAAGCTGGGGATCCACCAGAAGCCGGTGGCGGGGCCGGGCGATCACCCGGCCCGCATGGCCGGGTGGGCCGCACAGGAGGCGCTGCGGGAGGCGGGGCTCGAGGCCTCTGCCCTGGACGTGGTCATCAGCATCACCGACGAGCACAAGGACTACCCGGTCTGGACCAGCGCCCCGCTGGTCGCGCAGATGGTGGGGGCCGAGCGGGCTTGGGCCTTCGACGTCAACCAGAAGTGCGCCACCTTCATCACCGCGCTGGCGGTGGCCGAGGGGCTGTTCGCGGCTCGAGCCGAGGTGCACCACGTCCTGATCGCGGGCGGCTACCGCAACGGCGACCTGATCGACTACACCGACCCTGACGTGCGCTTCATGTACGACCTGGCCGCCGGGGGCGCCGCCGCGGTGCTCAGCCGCGAGGGGCCGGGCCTGCGGCTGTGCTCGACGCGGCTCAAGACCGACGCGGCGCTGGCCCAGACCGTGCGCGTTCCCGTGGGCGGCACCGCCGAGCCGCTGACGCCGGAGAACCTGGGGCGGTACAAGCTGCGCGTGGCCGAGCCCGAGCTGATGAGGTCGAGGCTCGAGACCGTCTCGATGCCGGGTTTCCTCGAGGTCATCGGCGGGGCCTTGCAGGACGCGGGCTACACCCCCGCCGACCTCGACTACCTGGCCCTGCTGCACATGAAGCCCTCGGCGCACCGGGCGGTGCTGGAGGGGCTGGGCCTGAGCGAGGCGCAGAGCATCTACCTCTCGGACTACGGCCACCTGGGGCAGCTCGACCCCATCCTCTCGATCAGGCTGGCCCGCGAGGCCGGGAAGATCGGGCCTGGGAGCCTGGTCGCCCTGGCCGCGGCGGGGGTGGGCTACCACTGGGGCGCGGCGGTGCTGCGCTGGGAGAACGGGGCCGACGCCGGGGAGAGGGGCGCGTGATGGAGCTCAACGCCAACTGGCTCGAGCGCCTGGCGGCCTACCACCCCCAGCGCCCGGCGGTGTACTGGCGGGGCGAGTGGATCGGCTACGGCGAGCTGTACGCCCGTGCCCGGCGTGCGGCGGGGTCGCTGGCCGGGCTCGGCGTGGGCCCGGGGGACCGGGTGGCCGTGCTCAGCCCCAACCACCTGGGCTACCTCGAGCTCTACTTCGCCGCCCCCCTGCTGGGCTTCGTGCCCACCTTCCTCAACCACCGGCTGAGCCCGGCCGAGCTGCAGGGGCTGGTGGAGTACGCCCGGCCCAAAGCCCTCTTCTTCGGGCCGGGGCAGGAGGAGACCGCGCGGCGGCTCGACCCCCAGGCCAGGCCGCTCGAGGCCCTCCAGAGCCTGCCCGCCGCCGGCTTCGCGCCCTTCCGGGCGGGGCTGGAGGACCCCGCGCTCATCCTGTTCACCGGCGGCACCACCGGGCTGCCCAAGGGGGCCGTGCTCCCCTACCGGCAATTGCTCGTCAACGCGGCCCAGACCGCCATGACCTGGGGCCTGAGCCCCCACGACCGCTACGTCGTCGCCACGCCGATGTTCCACGCGGCCCTCAACGCGCTGTGCACGCCGCTGCTGTACCTGGGCGGGGGCGTGATGGTCCAGGAGAAGTTCGACCCCGGCGAGCACCTGGCCTGGGTGCAGCAACAGCGGGCCACGCTGCTGTTTTTGGTGCCCACCATGTTCCAGATGCTCGCCAGCCACCCCCACTTCGCCGCCGCCGACTTCTCGAGCGTGCGCTGGGCCATCTCCGGCGGGGCCCCCTGCCCGGCCCCCGTGCGCCAAGCCTACGCCGCCAAGGGCGTTCGCTTCCGCCAGGGCTACGGCCTGACCGAGTGCGGCGTGAACTGCTTCGCCCTCGAGCCCGAAGAGGCCGAGCGCTTCCCCGACTCGGTGGGCCGCCCCATGCCCCACCTGTGGGCGCGGCTGGTGGACGCCGGGGGCCAGGAGGTCGAGGGGGCCGGGACCGGCGAGCTGTGGCTGAGCGGCCCCACCGTGATGAAGGGCTACTACGCCCGCCCCGCCGACACCGCCAGGTGCTTCGCCGAGCAGGGGGGCCGGACCTGGCTGCGCACCGGCGACCTCGCCCAGCGCGACGCGGCGGGCCGCTACTACATCGTCGGGCGCAGCAAGGAGATGTTCATCTCGGGCGGGGAGAACGTCTACCCCATCGAGGTCGAGCGGGCCCTCTACGACCACCCCCTGGTGGCCGAGTGCGCCGTGGTGGGCGTCCCCGACGCGCAGTGGGGCGAGGTGGGGCTGGCCTGCGTGGTGCTCAAGGAAGGCGCGTCGCTGCTCGAGGACGAGCTCCGCGCCTTCCTGCGGGGCCGCCTGGCGGCCTACAAGGTGCCCAAGCGCTACGTCTTCCTGCCGGAACTCCCCAAGAGCGCCCCCGGCAAGATCCTCAAGGGCGAACTGGCCGAACGCTACGGGGGGGCCCATGCCTGAGGTCACGGTCAACGGCACCAAGCTCTACTACGAGCTCGAGGGCAGCGGCCCCGTGCTGGTGCTGGCTAACGGCATCTTCCAGCGGGTCGAGGCCTGGGAGCCCCTGATGCCCCACCTCGAGGGCTACCGGGTGCTGCGCTACGACATGCGCGGCCAGGGGCGCAGTGCGGTGCCGGAGGGGGCTTACACCCCCGAGCTGCACGCCGGCGACCTCGAGGCCCTCCTCGCCGCGCTCGGCCTCGAGCGCTACCACCTGCTCGGGCTCTCCAACGGCGGGGTGGTGGCCCAGGTCTTCGCGGCGCGGCGGCCCGAGGGGCTGCAAAGCCTGACCCTGCTGTGCACCACCCCGCGCCTCGACCCCCTCATCCGGGCCAAGGTCGAGGGCTGGCGGCTGGCGCTGGAGTGGGGGGGCACGCGGGGGCGGCTGCGGGTGGCGCTGCCGTGGATCTGGGGCCGGGCCTACCTCGAGGCCCACCCCGAGCTGGACAGCCCCCCCTCGCTCGAGCAGATGTTCGCCGCCGCCCCCACCGAGGAGGCCCAGCGCAACCTGATCGCCGGCTTCCTGACCCTGGGCGACCTGCGGCCCGGCCTAGCGGGCGTCAAGGTTCCGACCCTGGTGGTCTCGGGCGAGGAGGACCTGCTCTTCCCGCCGCGCTACGGCCAGGAGATCGCCGAGGCCATCCCCGGCGCCCGCCACCACGTCCTGAGCGCCGTGGGGCACGTGGCGGTGCTCGAGGACACCCCCGGCCTGGCCCGGCTGCTGCACGAATTCCTGGAGGTGAGAGCGTGAAGTTCAAGGTAGGCGACGCCGCGAGCTACTCGCAGACCATCAGCGAGGCCAGCATCGCGATGTTCGTGGGCGCGGTGGGCGACACCAACCCGCTGCACGTGGACGAGGAGTACGCCAGGAAGAGCCGCTTCGGCGGCCGCATCGCCCAGGGCATCCTGGTCGCCGGGCTGATCTCGACCTGCATCGGCACCAAGCTGCCCGGCGTGGGCGCGGTCTACCTGGGCCAGAGCCTGAAGTTCCTGCGCCCGACCCACGTCGGCGACACCATCACCGCCACCGTCACCGTCACGGCCGTCCGCGAGGACAAGCCCATCCTCACCCTGCAGACCGTCTGCACCAACCAGCGCGGCGAGCGGGTGATCGAGGGCGAGGCCACGGTGCTCTACGAGGAGCCCGTGTGAGGCGGCTGAGCAACGGAACCAGCAGCGCAAACGCTGAAGTTCGAGGAGGAGAGCGATGAAGAAACTTTGGATCCTGGCAAGCACGGCCGTCGCGGCCCTGGGCCTGAGCCTGGCCCAGACCAGCGTGAAGGTGGGGGTGATCCTGCCCCTCTCGACGGTGGGCGGTAAGGCGGCCCTCAACGGCATCCAGCTCGCCGCCGACGAGGCCAACGCCGCGGGCAAGGTGCGGCTCGAGCTCGTCGCCGTGGACGACGGCAACGCCGCCGACAAGGCCGTCCCGGCCCTCACCAAGCTGCTCACGGTGGACAAGGTGGACATCGTCATCGGCGGGCTGGGCTCCGGCCCCACCCTGGCGATGGCGGGCCCGGTCAAGCAGTACCAGCCGCTGTTCCTGGCCATCGGCGCCGCGAGTTCGCTGGTCGAGAACGCCTTCACCGGCTACGACAACTTCTTCCACTTCCACCCCTGGGACTACCACAACGTCGCCGCGGCCATGGACTTCTTCAAGCACCTCTACGGCCAGGGCGCCCGCAAGATCGCCATCCTCTACGAAGACGGCCCCTTCGGCTCGTCGGGGATGCCCACCTACCGCAAGCTGCTGCAGGAGGCGGGCTACAACGTGCAGGCCGAGCCTTTCAAGACCAACACCGGCAACTTCACCGCCGTGCTCACCCGCTTCAAGTCCTTCCAGCCCGACATCCTCTACTGGATCGGCTACGACTGGGACGCGCTGCCCATCGCCACCCAGGCCCGCCAGGTGGGCCTCAAGCCCAAGCTGATCTACGGCGCGCCCCCGGCCTGGCCCATCGGCTTCGACAAGAACCCCAGCAGCAACGACGTGGTGGGCATGAGCGCCTGGCTGCCCTCGGTGTCCAACGCCGAGTCGCGCAACTTCGTCGCGGCCTACAAGAAGAAGTACGGTGAGGTCACCGAGGAGTACATGGCGCCCATGGGCTACACCATCGTCAAGGCCCTCACCGCCGCCGTGACCGCCGCGGGCAGCGCCGAGAAGGACAAGGTGGCCGAGGCGCTCGCCAAGGTCAAGCTCAGCACCCCCTTCGGACCGCTGGCCTTCAAGCCCTCCGACACCGGCAAGACCAAGTACCAGGGCTTCGACTCGAGCATCTGGTTCCAGTTCCAGTACCTGGGCGGGGCCCGCCGCCAGGTCTACCCGGCCCAGGGCGCGGCCCGCCCGATCCGCTACCCCGGCAGCTACTAGCCTTCCGCGGGGCGGCCCCGGGGCCGCCCCTTCCCTAACCAGCCTGTGGAAATCCTCCTGCAAACCCTCATCAACGGACTGCTGGCGGCCGGGGTGTATGCCCTGGTCGCCAGCGGGCTGGCCCTGGCGGTGGGCGTGGTCGGCATCGTCAACTTCGCCCACGGCGAGTTTTTGATGATCGGGGCCTTCGTCTCCTACTTCCTGTTCACCGCCCAGGGCCTCGACCCCCTGATCTCGCTGGGCGCCGCCGCGCTGGCCGCCTTCGCGGTGGGGGCCGTCAGCTACTACGGGCTCATCCGGCCCGTGCTGGCCGCGCCCGAGCTCAACCAGATGCTCCTGACCTTCGGCCTGTCCATCGCCCTGCAAAACCTCGCCCTGCTGCTCTTCGGCGCCGACACCCGCGTGGTGAGCCCGCCCTACCAGGGCAGCACCGTGAGCCTGCTCGGCCTGTCGTTCGGCCTGGTGCCCTTCGCCTCCTTCGTGCTCTCGGTGGCGCTGCTCAGCGGGCTGTACTGGTTCTTGGGCCGCACCCGGCTGGGCTTCGCGGTGCGGGCGGTGGCGCAGAACCGGCTGGCGCCCGGGCTGCTGGGCATCGAGACGCAGCGGGTCTACCTCCTCGCCTTCGGGCTGTCGGCGGCGCTGGCGGGGGTGGCGGGCGTGATGCTCTCGGTGATGCTCTACGCCTCGCCCACCATCGGCTTCGCCTACACCCTCAAGGCCTTCGCCATCATCGTGATGGCGGGGCTGGGCAACCTGCGCGGGGTGATCCCGGCGGCCGTCGTGCTCGCCATGGCCGAGGCCTTCGTGAGCACCTACGTGCCGGGCGGGGGCGGCTGGGTGGAGGCGGTGTTCTTCCTGGTGATCTTCGTCAGCCTGACCTACCGAAGCTGGAGGTTCCGATGATCCTCGCGGGCGTCTTGCTGCTCTTCGCCCTGATCCTGCCCGCGCTGCCCCTGGGGAGCTGGCAGCCCTTCGCGCTCGACACGGCGCAGTTCGCCTTCTTGCTGAGCGGGCTGGCGCTGTCGTGGGACCTGCTGGCGCGCACCGGGCAGCTCTCGCTGGCGCACGGGGCCTTCTTCGGGCTGGGGGCCTACACCGCCGCGCTCACCGCCCCGGCGCTGGGCACCCTGCCCGCGCTGCTGGCCGGGGGCGCCGTGGCCGCGGCGGGCAGCTTCCTGCTGGGCCTGACGACGCTGCGGCTGCACGGGATGTACTTCGCCATCGCCACCTTGGCCTTCAGCGAGGTCATGCGCACCTTCGTGCTCAAGGCGGGCTTCACCGGCGGCTCCATCGGCATGATCGTGGCCCCGCCCTTCGACGGGCGCTACCCGCTGGGCGGGTACTACCTGGCGGTGGCGGTGCTGGGGTTGTGCGTGCTGACGAGCTACCTCGTCAGCCGCAGCCGACTGAGCTACGCCATGGCCGCCATCCGGCAGGGCGAGGCGGTGGCGCGGGTGCTGGGGGTGCCGGTGGTGCGGGTCAAGCTGGTGGCCTTCCTGCTCTCGAGCGCCCTGGCGGGCTTAGCCGGGGGCGTGTACGGCATGAAGACCCTCTTCCTCTCCCCCTACGACGCCTTCAGCCTGGGCCGGGCGGTGGAGGCGCTGGTGATCCCCATCTTCGGCGGGCTCTACACCACGACGGGGCCGCTGGTGGGCGGGCTGCTGCTGGTGGGCCTGGAGACCTGGCTGCGCCTGCGCATCGGGGAGGGGTACCTGGTGGTCTACGGCGTGCTGCTGATCCTGGCGATCCTCTTCCTGCCGCGCGGCCTGGTGGGGTGGTTCTCCAGGCGCAGGGGGGGGCGGCATGCTTAAGCTCAACCGCCTGACCAAGCGCTTCGGCGGCCTGGTGGCCGTCAACGAGGTGAGCTTCGAGGTGCGGCAGGGCGAGATCTTCGCGGTGATCGGGCCCAACGGCGCGGGCAAGAGCACGCTGCTCAACCTGATCTCCGGGCTCTTCGCGCCCGACCTGGGCACCCTCGAGCTGCTGGGCAAGGACCTCACCCAGTCCCCCCCTGAGGTGCGGGCCTGGCACGGCCTGGGGCGGGCCTTCCAGATCGTGCAGCCCTTCGCCGAGATGAGCGTGCGGGAGAACCTGCTGGTGGGCGCGCTCTTCGGCAAGCCGGGCACGCCCATGGCGAAGGCCAAAGCGGTGGTGGAGGAGGTGCTCGAGCTCACCGGCTTGGCCCCCAAGGCCGACACCCCCGCCCACGAGCTCACGCTGCTCGAGGACAAGCGGCTCGAGCTCGCCCGCGCCCTGTGCACCCAGCCGAGGCTGCTGCTGCTCGACGAGGTGATGGCCGGGCTGCGCCCCGCCGAGGCCATGGAGGCCGTCGAACTCGTCAAGAAGATCCGCGCCAGCGGGGTGACGGTGCTGTTCATCGAGCACCTGATGCCGGTGGTGCGCGCGCTGGCCGACCGGGTGGTGGTCATGGACTACGGGCAGGTGATCGCCGAGGGCACGTATGCCGAGGTGGCCGCCAACCCGCGCGTGCGCGAGGCCTATCTGGGGAGGAGCGCGTGAAGGCTGAACGTCGGAGGTCGTACGCAATACGCCAAACGCAAGACGCGAGACGCAAAACGCCTTGGCCCTTGACCCTCGAGGCCCCTCAGCGGAGGTCGCCGTGAAGCTCACCGTCAGTGACCTCACCGCGGGCTACGCCAAGGCCCAGGTGCTCTTCGGGATGAGCCTCGAGCTCTCCCAGGGGGAGCTCGTCGCGGTGCTGGGGGCCAACGGGGCGGGCAAGACCACCACCCTGCGGGCCGTCTCCGGGCTGATCCGGCCCTGGGGCGGCGAGATCCGGCTCGACGGGCAGAGCATGGCCGGGCTCTCCGCGGCCCGGCGGGCCGCGCTGGGCCTGGGGCACGTGCCCGAGGGGCGGCAGCTCTTCCCGCTGATGAGCGTGGAGGAGAACCTGCTGCTGGGCGCGGCCTTCCTGGCCTGGGAGCGGCGGCAGGAGAGCCTCGAGTTCACCTACGCCCTCTTCCCCCGCCTCTCCGAGCGCCGCGGCCAGCTCGCGGGCACCCTCTCCGGCGGCGAGCAGCAGATGCTCGCCATCGGCCGCGCCCTGATGGGCCGGCCCCGCATCCTGATGGTGGACGAGCCCTCGCTGGGCCTTTCCCCCAAGCTGGCCGAGGAGGTGCTCGCCACCCTGGCCCGCGTCAAGGCCGAGGGGATGGGGGTGCTGCTGGTCGAGCAGAACGTGGCGCTGTCGCTCGAGGTCGCCGACCGGGCCTACGTGGTCGAGCACGGCAAGGTGGTGCTGGCGGGGCCGGCGCAGGAGCTGGCCCGGGACGAGCGGGTGCAGAAGGCCTACCTGGCGCTCTGAGGTTTGGCCCGTAGCTCGTGGCTTTCGGGGCTTTACGCATGACGTACGACGTACGACCGCTTTAGGATACTGCCATGCAACTCTCCGGCAAAACCGCACTCATCACCGGCGCGGGCAGCGGCATCGGGCGGGCCATCGCCGTCGCCTTCGCCCGCGAGGGGGCTAAGGTCCTGCTCAACGACCTCTCCCCCGCCGCCGAGCCGCTGGCCCACGACCTGGGCGGCGTCTACCTCAAGGCCGACCTCTCCGACCCCGAGGCCGTGGTGGGCCTGGCACGGCGGGCGCTCGAGCACGGCCCCGTGGACGTCCTGGTCAACAACGCCGGGCTGCAGCGCATCCACCCCGTCGAGGAGTTCCCCGAGGAGACCTGGGGCCTGATGATCCAGGTGCTCCTCACCGCCCCCTTCCAGCTCATCAAGTACCTCTTGCCCGGCATGAAGCAAAAGCGCTGGGGGCGCATCATCAACGTCTCGAGCCTGCACGGGCTGGTGGCGAGCCCCTACAAGTCGGCCTACATCTCGGCCAAGCACGGCCTGATGGGCCTGACCAAGACCGTCGCGCTCGAGGCCGCCGAGCACGGCATCACCTGCAACGCCATCTGCCCGGCCTACGTGCGCACCGGCATCGTCGAGAGCCAGATCGCCGACCAGAGCCGCACCCTGGGCATCCCCGAGTCCGAGGTCATCGAGAAGGTCATGCTGGCCCCCGCCGCCATCAAGCGCCTCATCGAGCCCGAGGAGGTCGCGGAGTTCGCGCTGTTCCTCGCCTCCGACAAGGCGAGCGCCATCACCGGCTCGGCCCAGCTCATGGACCTGGGCTGGACCGCGCGCTGATGCATATTCGCCCGTAAACGCCTGCATAGAAGCGCCGTTGGGGGAGGGTTTTCCGACCCTCCCCTTCGCTTTTCGCCCTTACGGCCGGCATTTCCGCCCGGCTCACTCGAGGCTCATAAATACTTAGCCCGGGTGCAAGCAGGTGGCGGGGGGTTGTATACAATGTCCAGCTCGGGTTACATTAGAACCCTGAGGAGGTGACCGAATGGTGCACATTCAATGCTTCTTGACCCGCCCTACCGAGCTGAGCACTGTTCTGCTCACCGCCTCTGCCGGCTAACCCCCACCACAATTAGCGCAGAGGCATCGGCCCGGAAGCAAGGCTAGAAGACCGGCTCTGTTTTTTGGTTTAAAGCGCCCTTCACAGGTTTGAGCCGCCCGGCAAAGCCGGGAATGGCGCCAGGACCACGACAGTTGCGTCCCCGAAAGGGCGCAACGCGAGTGAAGAGCGCGACGAGCCCTCGAGCGGCGACCCCGCCCTAGGCTAGCGCGCGTGGCTCACCCGGCCCGGCGCACCGCAGAGCCCCCGACCCGACCCCGGGAGGGCAACCATGTCTTTCGAGTTCCACACCGCATTCGCCGTCAGCCAGCAGAAGTTCGAAGGGTACCGCCGCGAGGCCGAAATCGCCCGCAGCGTCCGCTCCCGCGGCGGCCGGACCGGCTTCCGCAGCCGCGTCGCCCGCTTCTTCCGCCAGGTGGCCGACCGCATCGAACCCAAGGCCCCGGTCCCAGTCCGGTGACCGGCCCCATGAATTCGCATTCGGAGGAGCCTATGAACAACCTTCAGCTCTCGCTCGAGCTCGCCCGCCAGCGCGCGCAACAGCTCCAGGACGAGGCCCGGCACAACCGCCTGCTCCCGCCTTCCCGCGCCCGCCTGGCCCGGCTCCTGCGCCGGCTCGCCGAAGAGGGTGGCGTACACGTCGGCGATGCGGTTGAGGAGAGGGGAGGCGAAGTCTACGGTGGCGTCGAAGTGCAGGTC
>NZ_QXDL01000052.1:0-20606 GCF_003574345.1 Calidithermus terrae | reverse complement strand
GCCCGGCTGAGCGTCACCGTCAAGGCCGCCGACGACTCCGGCGTCGCCTCGGTCTCGCTCTACGCCCGCGCCCCCGGCAGCCCCCACCAGGGCCAGCTGTTGGGCAGCACCGCCGAGGCGAGCGGGGAGGGCCTCTACACCCTCAGCCTCTCCGCCACCACCCTGCCCGACAAGGCCAGCCTGGAGCTCTACGCCACCGCCACCGACGGCAGCGGGGAGGTGGGCGCCTCGGCCCCGGTGGCGGTGAGGACCGACCACCCCGGCGCCCCCGCCCTGAGCTACCTGGTGGCCTACACCTTTTATAGCTAATGCCCGTGCTAGTATTGGGCCAAAAATCCGATCTGGGCTCTGTAAACCCGAGAGATGCGATAAATGAGATCAATGGCTGCTGTACTGACCATAGCTGGTGGCATTTTTGTGATGGCTATCTTAGGGCGATTGAAGGCAACTGAGGAACCCCTCGCAGTAATAGGGACTCTTACTACGGGGCCTACCAAGGGCTCAACCGTGATCCAGCGGATTGATCAGTCGACACCGCTGCTCCAAATTCGCATTATTGATTATGCTGAACCTCCGGCACGGGGTAACTTTTCTGCGACGACATTTAGTGTTCTGGAGGTCAAAATGACCTCTGCCCAAAATTGGACAAGAATAGCCAGCAAGAGAAGTGAACTATTCAAAAGTAAGGAGAAGCAGATTCTGATATTTGGACCCTCCAAAGTAGGTATATTTGGCTTCAATGATTACATTGTTACTGTGGACGGTGGTAGATCATGGAAATCCTGGTATCCGGATTACGGCTGGAAATCACCTGAAGATCCCGTGTTGCAAGAGTATGGAATCGAGAAAAACGGACAAATATTCGCAGAATATTACAATTACAAGACGAGAAGGTACAAATTCATAAGCCGTGATTATGGCTTAACCTGGATATTACAAACTAAAAAATAACCCAAGTTGCCACCTACAAAACACCAGCCAGCCGCCTGAAGTTGTGGGCAAAGATGAAGCCCCAGACCTTGAGCACAAAGCCTTGCAGGGTAGTGGCATGTATGCGCTTGGGGAATAGTTCGGTCAGGGCAGAACCCACCGACTCGATGATCTTCCTGCCCAGGGTGGCGATGAACTGACCGGGTTGGTGGTAGCGCTTGGAGTTCCCCTTGCGAATGGGTCGCAGCCGGATGCCCTCGGCCATCGCAAGGTCGTCCTCCGCCAGGTAGTCGGTGTACCCCCGATCCACGTACAGCTCGCTTGCCTGCGGCAAGTCCAGCGGCATCAGGTACAACCCCTGCACATCCGCAACAGACCCAGGGGTGCACAGCACCTCGGTGATGAACTGGCTATCCGTGCAGACCAGATGAAGCTTGAGGCCGTGGAAGTAGACCCGCTGGCTGGGGATGTAGCCCCGGTAGGTCAAGGTCAGGCCGGGGGCTAAGCGGCAGCGGGGGGCGCGGATGTTTTCACAGACTGGGAGGGGGAAGGTATCCAGGACGTAGTGCTCCACCGAGGCCAGTTGCTCCCATAAGGTCTTGCACAAGGGCAGCAGCAGCGGTATGTAGTCAGACAGGCTGTGCAGGCGGCGGCAGAAGCGACTTCTGGAAGGAATAAAACTGAACAGGGCGTGTTCTTTGCAGTAGGCCAGGGCGTGTTTATGCTTGCCGGAGAAGAAGAGGGCGGCCAGTATCCAGATGGTGAGGACGACGCTGGCGGGGGTCTTGCTCTGGGGGTCGTCCTTGTGTCCGAGGGTCTTGAGCAGATCGTCTATAATGCAGAAGGCCACTAGAACAGTCCAGTTCATAGTGGCCTTAGTTTTTGCTCTCTGGCTCGGAATGTCTAAATGTCTAGGTGGCAACTTGGGTTATATATATTCCAGTACAGCCAGGGTTCAAATGGCCATGAGAGGCATTATGGAGTCAGCGCCCCCCATCGTAGGCTACATGCTGTTGCCCCGTAGGAGCCCCGATACCTATGATGGTGTCGATCGATCTCCGTTCGAGCCTGCCATTCTGCCGGAGGTCTTGGAGAACCCCGAGCCGGTAGAGGCAGGGGCTGAAGGTACTATCTGGGGCATGTATCCACCCGGCTGGAGGCGGGAAGCATACAGAATCTACGAGGAGAACGCCGTGGTTTCTCCACATAGAAGCCTTTACCTAGTCAGGGATATTGCTATCGCTAAAGACATTCTCTCAATTGTCAATAAGCACCTTGGCGCATATGAGATCGTGCATTGCCAGGTTGGGTTGATGGATGGCCAAAGTTGGTTAGCGCCGCCGCATAAGCACACGTTCCTCGGGTATGACATTGCCTACCCTGGCGGTGACTATTACTCGGCGGTAAAGAATGGGCTGTTCTATAATCCACCCGATTCACTGTCGGCTAAGTACTCCCACTTGTTGAATGCCAACGGACTATTCGTAAGCTATTCTTTACTGACGCCATATTTGGCGGATTTTCGTGAAGAGATTCCGTCCGAGAAATCCTCAGACTTTAGGGCATACCTACTTTCCGTAGTTGAAGACCCATAGAAGGAGCAAAGTACCGGATGACGTCGCTCAAGCACTCGTAAAGCCGATGCTCCTACTATTGCTTTGACGCTGGATCAGCATAAGGTTGCACATGCAGTGCAATTTGACTGACTTGAAGAAGTCATACCGAATAGCGAGAATCCTAGGGGGATCAGCGGGATAAGGCCTTTAGGAACATCATGTGGATGGCAAGATAAAATACAAAGTTCGTTACAAGTAGGAGGGCGATGCCATGCTCGTTAGAAGAACTGATATTCCCTTTTATCGGAAGAAGCTTGGGTTCCTATGGGGGGAGGTGTGCATTGTTCCGGTAAGGCCAGATTGGGTTGCTGTGGTAACAGAGACGATCGATTTAGTGCCTGAATGTGTTGATCGGCTAATCAGAAGGAGTGCTGAGCTGGGCGTCTCAAGTATCTTTTTCGAATCGCATTACGATTACGGCTTGACTGAATTGCGAGATCTGCCAGATAAACCCATTAATTTGCAGCCACAACTCCATGAGCCCAATCAAATGCTCGAATTTAAGATTGAGAGTTCACACGGCATGGATAAATCCGAAAAAGCTGTGATTTGGGAGATGTTCGCGTTATGTAATGGTCTTATAGTCACAGATACTGAGCAGCTTGCTATTTTGGTCACTCATGATGATGTTACGCTTATACTCGGTCAGCAAGAAATAGTTGAGGGTGTATGCGGGTTATCTATTGAGCGAGGTTTTTCATGGCTGGCCGAGTTCATGAAGTATATTGGTGACAACAAATTTTTGCCAAACCTATACGGAAACCTCCAGAAATATCCAAATGGATTTTCTGGGAACTCGGCTAATTTATGTGAAAGCATATCCCAAAAATAAGCCATATCAGGCTAGTAAGTCTTGCTCCGCACGGCGAAGGAAATCTACACATTTGGGTGTAGATCATAAAAATAAGTATGGAAGTAACCATGTTGATAGCTCGAGGTCCACCGAAATCCCAGACTGGACGTCGCCACTGCCGACGCCTTCTACGTGGGTGAGGGCCGGTGGCTGGTGCATAACACAGAGTCTGCCTGCTCAAGTCTGCTAAACCTCTACCTTCCTGGAATACAGCCATACGCTGGGGCGACATCAAGAGCGCTGCCTCAGGGTGTGTTTAACGGAGGCTATGGCGAGGCCACTGAACACTTCTGGGATGTAGTGAAAAAAATGGGTGTAGATCCCAAGAATGTAAAGACATTCGGAAGCCCCGATGGGCCGCAGGGTATGCAAATTCAACTGCCCGATGGAACTTTCCTTAGGGTTAGGAACCAGGGCAGCACTAAAGCTGACCCATTTAACGCTGTGCTCGAGCATTACCGGAAGGCGGGTCGCGATGAAGTTGCACTGTACAAAGTGAGGTATAAATGAATGCGGTTCCCTTGAGAAACAGGCTGAATATCCTGTACAACGGCGTGCTCCATTTGCCCGTATGGCCGCACGCTGTTCTCGTACCATTCCGAACGGACCTCAGGTTTCCCTGCATCGACCTTAACCGCTTCGCCCTTCTGTCAGTCCGGAGAGGGCTTGATCGAATCCTGGTTGAGAGCCATATCGACTACGAGGTGGAGCACGTAGGGGAGGCTCGCGTTGGGGGCTCCACGGCCGTCGCGAGGTGTGGGGATGATGTGCCTTCGGAGCCACCGTGGCTTCTCGAGGTTTTACTGACCGAGGAAAGCATCGGTTGCGCCAACGACCTGGCATACCGGCTGGTTCGGTACCACGGCCATTTGTTGGTTGCTACCGGGGACCTAAGTCTTGTGGCCGTGGTCACCCGTGACGACTTCGGTGTCTTACTGGGCGCAGCAGAGGACGCCGAATACGTCCTTGGCGAGTCAGTACATGAGGCCTTCTCTAAGTACCGGAAATTCGTCACGGAGGTTGGCGAGACCTTGCGGTCACCGGCAGCCTTATTAAGAGCAGCGGAGAAATACCCGCACGGGTACGAGCTCGGCGCCAGTGTTCGTATATTCGACGGCAGCTCTTCGATAGAGGACAACTGATTGCGATTAAGAGCCTCCCAGAGACTGTCTTAATATTTCCCCCCACGATACAATCGTGCATGGAAGCCAGCGCTTGTGGCGCAAGAGTGGTTTTCTCGAACGCGTTCACACCATTTTGCGGGAGAAGACCCGGCTGAAGATGGGCGGGAAGCCGAACCCAGCGCGGGGAGTGTGGATTGTCAGAGTGTGAAGAGCAGTGAAAAGGGGGGATACGCGGTTATGACGGTGCGAAAAAGGTGAAAGGCCGCAAGAGGCACCTGATGGTGGACCCCCAAGGACTGGTATTGAAGGTCAAGGTGTTGCCCGCCAACCTCACCGATGCCCAAGGGGGCAAGGTCGCATTATAAGCGGCCTGGGCCGTGTTCAAGCGCCTATCTCACGTGTTTATTGACGGCGGATGCGGATACAAACGCCAGTTTGAAGACTGGGTCAAAGGAACTCTGGGTTGGACGGTACAGGTCATGCAAAGACCCGATGCCAACTTTAGGGGTATCGGGTGGCCGGATGGCCTGCCCATGCCCCCCGATCTGATCGAGGAGCTTCGCCAAAAGACCCGAGACCATCGCTCTTTCGTAGTCATCCCCCGCCGCTGGGTAGTGGAGCGTACTTTCGCCTGGCTCAGCTTCAACCGCAGGCTCAACCGGGACTATGAGCTGCTGCCCAAAACCACGGAAACCTTGATCTATAGGGCAATGATCCGTCTTATGGTTAGAAGATCGGCTTCCTAGAGCCTTCTCAGACAGTCTCTCAGTGTATTGACCGATTACAAGCCCTGCAAAAAATGGGGATATGCGAGTAGATCTGATTTCCCTCATCAGGGCGGGCCAGTTCCTTACCTTCAACGAGGACAGCCAGCCTGCCGACACCACCGCTATACCAGGGGTCGAGAGGGTTGCCCACCCGAGTAAGGACGTGATGATCATCCGCCGCGGCAACGTTGAATTCAGCTTTGTTAAGGGCAAGCTGGGTGCGATCCAGCTCATACTTGACACCAGCATCGAGCCGGCTGTCGTATACGACGACTCGTTGCCCCTGCCGCTGGGGGAGGCGACCCTCAAAGACCTGTTACGGCGGGAGCAAGTGGCTTACACCGTCGATAACAAGGTGATCCCGCAGCAAGGTGCGTACAGGCTGGTTTTCCCCTCGGGGGTGACAGCCGTGGTCCATGGAGGGGTCGTGACACGAATCTACCGGAGTTTTACTTAGAGAAGCAAGTTGAGGTTTTTGTGGAAAAGCAGCCCCCAGAGATCTGCTCAAATTTTCAAATTTCGCGATGAAGCTGTACATGGGACGTGGATTCGACAACGCCATGTATGAGCAGATTATTCCTCAATTCGCCAAATACGCGATAAATGGAAGGACGAGAATGGAAAGACAAGATGGTAATCGCCAAAAACGGTCGCGTACGTGTTGGTTTCTATTGGTCCAGATCTCGAGGCCTTTGGGAACTTCAACGATAAGGCCGCCGACGACTCCGGCATCGCCTCGGTCTCGCTCTACGCCCGCGCCCCCCGCAGCCCCAACCAGGGCCAGATCCTGGGCAGTACCGCCGAGGCGAGCGGGGAGGGTCTCTACACTCTGAGCGTCTCCACCGCCGTCCTGCTCCACAAGGCCGCCCTTGCTGGCTATTATCGATGATTTCTGCAAGAAGTCCTATTTTCAGGCGCCGGGGCAGTCGGGGCAGCTCCCGTACAGGACGATCTCGTGCCGCTCGGCGCGGAAGCCGGGCGGGGCGAGCCAGGAGAGGTCGCCGGGGCAGGCCATGAGCTCGAAGACCTTGCCGCAGGAGGTGCAGTGGAAGTGGTGGTGGTGCTGCTTGCCGGCCATCTCGTAGCGGGCGGCCTCGCCGGGCAGGTCCACGACCACCACGCTGCCTTCCTCCACCAAGGCGTTGATGGTGCGGTAGACGGTGGCGATGCCCAGGCCCGGCACCTGCTGGCGGGCGTGCTCGAGGATCTCCCCGGGGGACAGCGGCCGGTCGGCTTCGCGCAGGGTGTCCCGTATGGCTTGCCGTTGCCGGGTGGAGCGCTCCATGGCCCCAGCATAGCAGAGCCGCGGCTTGACAAGAATGATAAATCATTATCAATATAAGGCGTTGCGGCGGACGCGGGAGGGACCCATGCGCATGATCCGACTCATTCTCATACTCACGGTGGCCGGGCTGGGCTTGGCCTCGGCCCAGGTCAAGGTGGCGGCCACGCTCGGCTTCATCGCCGACATGGTGCACAACGTGGGCGGCCAGCGGGTGCGGGTGGTGCAGGTGGTGCCCAACTCCGCCGACCCCCACAGCTTCGAGCCCAAGCCCTCGGTGATCCGGGAGGTCGCGAGCGCGAAGCTCTTCTTCGCCAACGGGCTGGGCCTCGAGCCCTTCCTGGAGAAGCTCGAGGCCCAACTCCCCAAGACCGCCCGCGTGGTCGAGCTGGCCGAGGGGATGCCGGGCCTGCTCGAGGGCGAGGAGCACGCCGGGGAGGAGGGGAAGGGGGAGGACCACGCCCACGGCGCCTACGACCCCCACCTCTGGCTCGACCCCACCTACGGCGTGCGCTACGTGGAGAAGATCCGCGACGCCCTGAGCCAGGCCGACCCGGCGGGCAAGGCCGCCTACGCCGCCAACGCCGCGCGCTACGCCGCCGAGATCCGCAAGGCCGACGCCGAGGTGCTGGCCTGCCTGAAGCCCATCCCCCTCGCCCGGCGCAAGCTGGTCTCGCAGCACGAGGCCCTGGGCTACTTCCTGCGCCGCTACCGGATCACCAGCGTGGGGTCCATCGCCGACTTCGCGGGGCAGGAGCGCGGCCCCCAGCGCTTCGCCAAGCTGGCCCAGGAGATGAAGAAGCAGGGCGTGAAGGTGGTCTTCGCCGAGCCCCAGTTCTCCCAGGCCGAAGCCCGCGCGCTGGCCGAGGCCACCGGGGCCAGGGTCAAGCTGATCTACTCCGACGCCTTCGACGCCACCGTCAACACTTACCTGAAGCTCATCCGCGCCAACGGCAAGGCAGTATGCGAAGCCTTCCGATGAAAAGCCTGTCCTGCCTGTTGGGCCTGTGGGTGGGGGCCTCGGTGGCGCTCGGCCAGGGGCTGCCCGTCGCGGCTACCACCGGCGTCATCGCGGACCTGGTGCGTGAGGTAGCGGGTGGGCGCGTCGCGCTCGCGGTGGTCGTGCCTATGGGGAGCGACCCGCACTCCTTCGAGCCGCGGCCCTCGAGCCTGCGGGGGGTGGCCCGGGCGCGGGTCCTCTTCGCCAACGGCCTCTACCTCGAGCCCTTCCTTCCCAAGCTGGAGGCGGCGCTGCCCAGGGGCAGCCGCACCGTGCTCCTGGCCGAGGGGCAGCCCGGTCTCATCTGCATCACCCCCGAGCAGCGTGCCCAGGAGGCGCGGCAGGGCCTGGACGTCCACCGCCACGGGCTGTGTGACCCGCACCTCTGGCTCGACCCCGGCTATGCCCTAGCCTACGCCCGCCGCATCCACGACACCCTGGCGGCCTTGGACACGGCCGGAGCCCCTGCCTACGCCGGGCGCCTGCGGGACTTCGCGCGGAGGCTCGAGGCCGTTGACCGGGCCGTTCAGGAGTGCCTGGCTGCCGTGCCCAGGGGGCGGCTACGCGTGGTCGTGCAGCACGACGCCTTCCAGTACGCCGCCCGGCACTACGGCTTCCAAGTGGTGGGCAGCCTGGCCGGCTTCGCCGGGCAGGACCGGGGGCTGCGCAACTACCTGGAGCTAGCCCGGCGCCTGGAGCAGGAACAGGTGCGGGTGATCATCAGCGAGCCGCAATTCGGCGAGGGGGAGGTCCGGGCCCTGGCTGAGGCGAGCGGGGCCCGGGTGGTGCGGCTGTACTCCGACGCCCTGACCCGCGAGGTGCCCACCTACCTCGACCTCCTGCGCCACAACGGGCGGGCCCTGTGCGAGGCGTTCCGATGAGCCACCCCCTCACCGTACAGTTCTGGCTCTGGGGCCAAGACGCCAAGCGCGGCGACCTCGAGGCTCGAGGCTTCCGCAAGACCCCTCACCCCCAGGGTAAGGGCTCCAGCATCTACCGGAAGGGCCCCCTAGGGCTACACGCCTCGGCGGCCTGGCTCGAGACCCCGCAGGGCATCGTGTTCTACGCCCGCCCGCGCGACGGCTTCTTCCTGCTGGACGCTCTCCCCGAGGCCCTCGAGCCGCCCCCCGACGCCCGGGCGCTCGGGTTCGACGCCGGGCTGAGGGCGCTGCTGCCGAAGGTGCTCGAGCACGAGGCCTGGATCCGCCAGCACCACGGCCCCCAGGACCGCCTCCGCCTGATGCGCCAGCTTCCTCCGGCCGCACGCAAGGGGTGGGCCGCGTGGGAGCGCTGGGTCGGCGGTGAGGCCGGCAGCGACGCCGCTTGACAACTGATAATCGATTATCAATAATTCCGGAGCCCGGACGACGGGCGTCAAGGAGGCGGCATGAAACGATGGTTATTCACGACGGTAGCGGCTCTGGCCTTGGTCGGCCTGGCCCAGCAGGCCCCCGGCGCACACCCCGGCCGCCTGGTGGTGGCCGACGCCAAGGACGGAAGCCTCAAGGTGCTCGACCTCGAGACCGCCCAGGTGGTCGGCACCTTTAGCACCCCCGGACCGGCCAACGTGTACCCCGTGACGGGCACCCCCTACGTCTTCGCCGTCCACCGCGAGGCCAACCGGGTTAGCGTGGTCTACAGCGGCCTCAGGCTGGAGGATCACGGCGACCACAAGGACCTGCTCCTGGAGAAGCCCTACGTTTTCGCCACCCTCAACACCGGGCCCAAGCCCACCCACTACTTCAACCACGGCCATCACGTCGCCATCTTCAACGACGGCGACGGCACCGTCGCCGTCTTCGACACGCGCAAGCTGGGTGTGGTGGCCGACTTCAGGGATTACGCCACCGGCGCCCCCGACCACGGTGCCCCCGTCGTGATGGGCGACGCGCTGCTCTCGGGTAGCCTCAACCGGGGCGTGGTCGAGGTCTACACCCTGGCCGGACGCAAGGTGCTCGAGTTCCCCGGCTGCCCCCGCCTACACGGTGAGGCGGTCGCGGGGAACACGGCGGCCTTCGGTTGTGACGACGGGGTGCTGCTGCTGGAGCGGCGGGGCAACGGCTTTGCCGCCCGCAAGCTGGCCGAGCCCGCCGGCAGCCCGGCCAACGCCCGGGTAGGCACCCTGGTGGCCCACGAGGCCCATCCCTTCTTCATCGGCAACTTCGGGCAGGGCCTGGCCCGACTGGACGCCCGCTTCACCCCCTACCCCCTGCCCGCCAACCCCGTGCGCTTCGCCTTCAGCGCCGACGGCCGCTACCTGGTGGTGCTCACCGCCGACGGCCACCTGCACGTCCTCGAGCCCGCCGACGGCAGGGTGCTGCGCAGCCTGGGGGTCGTGGGCCCGGTCGCGGCCGGCGGCGAAGGGGCGGTACGGCCCTCGCTGGCGGTGGGGACGGGGCACGCCTACGTAGCCGACCCCCAGAAGGGCGTGGTGCTCGAGGTCGAGCTCGCCAACCTGCAGGTCCGGCGCAGTTTCGAGGTGGGCGGCACCCCGGGCAGCCTGGCGCTCGTCCGGCTCGAGGGCGTGCGGCACTGAAAGCCTGATCCCGGTGCCGGGGGCTGTAGGGCGATAGGCTGACGCTAAAGCAACACGGGGGGCAACCAGCCCCCCACGATTACGGAGGAAGCGTGGAACGAGTAGACGTGCTGGTCGTGGGCGCGGGAGCCGCCGGGGTGGGCGTGGGCATCGCCCTGCAGAAGCTGGACCTGCGGGTGGGGCTGGTGGACCGCTACGGCGTGGGGGCTTCCTTCCGGCGCTGGCCCAAGGAGACGCGCTTCATCACCCCCTCCTTCACCTCCAACGCCTTCAACCTCCCCGACCTCAACGCCCTCACCCCCGACACCTCCCCGGCCTACAGCCTGGGCAAGGAGCACCTCTCGGGCGTGGACTACGCCCGCTACCTCGCCGCCCTGGTCAAGCACTACGAGCTCCCGGTGGCCCCCAAAACGAAGGTTCAGCAGGTCGAAGCCCTGGGTGAGGGCTTCCGGGTCCACACCAGCCAGGGCCCCGTCGAGGCCCGCTTCGTGGTCTGGGCGGTGGGGGAGTTCCAGTTCCCCAAGGCCCCGCTCGAGGGGGCCAGGAACGGTCTGCACTACGGCCAGGTGCGCTCGTGGGCCGAGCTCGAGGGCGAGGAGCGCTTAGTTGTCGGGGGCTACGAGTCGGGGATCGACGCGGCCTACAACCTGGCGATGGCCGGGAAGAAGGTGGTGGTGGCGGACCCTGCGGCCCCCTGGGAGTCGAGCACCGGGGAGCCCAGCGCCGACCTCTCGCCCTACACCCGCGAGCGCCTCGAGGCCGCCCTCCAGAGTGGCCGGGTCCGGCTGTCACGGATGAGGGTGGAGGGGATCCGCGCCGTGGACGGCCAATACGAGGTGCTCCACGAGGGCGGCAGCTTCCGGGTGGCCCACCCGCCCGTCCTCGCCACCGGCTTCGGCGGGGGGCTGGAGCCGGTGGCGGGCCTCTTCGCCTTCGACGGCCCCAGGCCCCTGCTCACCGAGCAGGACGAGTCCACGCTCACGCCGGGGCTCTTCCTGTGCGGGCCCAAGGTCAACCACCTCAACACCGCCTTCTGCTTCATCTACAAGTTCCGCGCCCGCTTCCCCGTGGTGGCGCAGGCCATCGCCCGGCGCATGGGGCTCGAGGAGGGGGCGCTCGAGGTCTACCGCAAGCGGGGCATGTGGGCCGACGACCTGGCCGCCTGCTGCACCAGCCGTTGCGCGTGTTAGGGGCTTCCCGCGGAAGTTGCTGATAGCCCATAGCCGATAGCCGAACACTGAACGCCCAAAACCGCGACCGAGCGTCGTATTTCCCACGGCGTAGGACGTACGACCCTGAAGAATGCTATGAACCGGCTCCCTCCGTCACTCCATTGGTTTCAAGGCCTGCTGCTGATCTGTGGGGCTTTTTTCGTCAGCGTGTACCAGACCGGGTGGGCGCTCGGCGAGATCGGGAGCTGGTCGCTGCTGGTCTGGGGGGCGGTGGTGCTGGTGGGGCTGTTGCAGGCCTGGCTGCTCTACCGCCTCGCCCGGGCCTTCCCCCACAAGGCCGGGGGGACCGCGACCTACGCGCTCGAGCTCTTCCAGGGCCGCGGCCGGGTGTTGGCCTTCCTCTCGGGCTGGGGGTACTGGGTCGCCTGGACCCCGGCCACCGTGCTCAACAGCTACCTGTGCGCCCGCCTGCTCATCACGGTCACGGGGGCCGCGCTCGAGCCCGTTCCCCTCACGCTGGGCATCCTGGCGCTGCTGTACGCGCTCAACTGGTTCGGGCTCTCGCGGGTGGTCGTCTCGTCCTACGTGCTCGCCCTGCTGGTCTTCGTCCCGCTGGGGGTGCTGGTCTGGCTGGCCTTCCAGAGCGTGACGCCCGAGAAGCTGGCCCTGACCCTCGACTTCGCGCAGTCCCCCGGCTGGCTGAGCCTGCTCAAGTGGTTCTTCGTGATCGCCTGGACCGGTTACGGCCTCGAGATGATCTCCTCGGTGGTGGCCGAGACCCGGGGGCACCGCGCGCGGCCCATGTTCGCCTGGGCCTCGCTGTGGAGCGTGCTGGCCTTCGTGGGCATCCCGTTCCTGCTGGCGCTGCTCACCGACTGGGACACGCTCTCGAGCGACCCCTTCGCCAGCCTGCGCCCGCTGTTCGTGCGCCACCTGGGCGAGGGCGGGGCCCTGGTCCTGTCCTTGTTCCTGGTGGCCGCCCTGCTCTACAGCGCCCTCGCCATCCTGGTCCCCAGCACCCGCACCGTCTACCAGATGAGCCGCGACGGGCTGCTGCCGCCCTACTTCGCCGCCGTCAACCGCCACGGCACGCCCCAGGGCTCGCTGGTGCTCGACCTCCTCCTCAACGCCGGCTTGCTGCTGGCCTTCCAGGACCGCCTCGTCGAGATCCTGGCCGTAGCCAACGTGGGCTACATGCTCGTCTTCGTGCTGCTGCCCGTGGCCTACGCGCTCCACGGGCGGCGGGCGGGGGGCCTCGAGCGCGCCCTCGTCGCCTTCTTGTTCGTGCTCAACGCCGCGGTCTTGCTGCTGGGCGGCGCCGCCTGGGGCCCCTTCGTCTTCGGGGCCGGCTGGCTACTGGTCCTGGCCGGGGTTCCGCTGTACTTCCTGTCCACGCGCTGGGCCGGCGCGGCGCGCTCGAGCGCCTAGGCACCGGCCCTCCTGCAATACCGGATTCAAAAAGCTAATCACCCAAACCAAAGACCCCCGGAGGCTATCTTTTTGGACCCTAGAGCCCACCCCTCCCTGACGGCCGGCGAAGCCAGCGTATCCCTTCCAAGGGGCGCTACCGCCCTCCGCCACGCGGATAACTTCGGTCGGCCGCCCCGCCTTGGCGGGGCGGCGTCACCGAATGGGGACGAACGGACCGAATCGGGTATAACCATCCGTCTGCACCACCGCCTGAGGAACCATGAAAAAACCCGTTCCAGTTTCCGTCCTGGTGGGCTTTCTGGGCGCCGGAAAGACCACCCTGCTCAACCACCTCCTCTCCTCCGACCACGGCCGCAAGGTCGCGGTGATCGTCAACGAGTTCGGCGCGCTCAACGTAGACGCGGGCTTAGTGCGCCACGCCACCGAGCACGCCGTCGAGCTCTCCAACGGCTGCATCTGCTGCACCCTGCGCGAGGACCTGCTGCACGAGCTGCGCGCGCTGTCGGAGGTGGAGGGCCTGGAGTACATCCTCGTCGAGTCCACCGGCATCGGGGAGCCTTTGCCCATCGCCCAGACCTTCCACATGGCCGACCTCCCCGAGCGGGTGCGCCTCGACGGCCTCATCACCGTCGTGGACGCCCAGAACTTCTGGGACACCTGGAACCGCGTGGGCCTGGCCGAGGACGCCGAGGGCCATGCGGTCGAAGAACCCCTCGCCCCCCTCCTGGCCGACCAGCTCGAGTTCACCAACGTCGTCGTGCTCAACAAGGCCGACACGGTGAGCCCGGAGGAGCTGGGCCGCCTCGAGGCCTTCGTCCGGGGCCTCAACCCCCAGGCCCGCGTCTACCCCAGCGTGTACGGCCGTCTCGACCCCGCCCTGCTCCTGGACACCGGCCTCTACGACTACGCCGAAGGCATGCGGGCCGAGGGCTGGGAGGAGGGGCCGAAGCCCTCCTCCGAGGCCGAGGAGTACGGCTTCGAGAGCTTCGTCTTCCGCTGCGCCGAGCCGCTGTGCTGGCCGAAGTTCGAGGCCGAGGTGCTCAACGCCTGGCCCGCACAAGCCCTCCGCTCCAAGGGCTTCGTGGCCTTCGCCGACCACCCGCCCGTCCTGATCCAGCACGCCGGGATGGGCCTGGTGTACGAGGTGCTCGAGGAGGTCCCAAGCTCCCAGGAGGGTGCGGGGGAGGGGCTCGAGACCGAGATCGTCTTCATCGGCCAGCACCTGCTGCGGCACCGCTCGAGCATCGAGGCGCGGCTGCTGGCCTGCCGGGCTTAGCGTCGCTTTAAACCCGCGGCTTTTTAACGGAGCCCTCAAGCTGCGGTATAAGCTAGCCTGGTGATCCGTGTTCTGGCCCTGCTTCTGCTCTTCGTCCTGCCGGTCCTGGCCCAGCCCGGCCCCGCCCCACAGCCGGGTGAGGTGAGCGAGTCGAGCTACCTCGAGGGGCGCATCGAGGCGCTGGCCGGGGGCAAGGCCGTGGTGCGCCTGCGCGACGGGAGCGTGGTGAGCGCCGACCTGCCCATCGAGGAGATCGGGCCGGGGGCGAGCGCGGCCAGGTTCCCCCGCTGGGTGCGGGTCGGGACGGACGTGGTGCTCTACCGCACCACCGTGACCACCGCGGGCGGCCAGCCGCAGACTTACGTCACCGTCACCGAGCCGCTGCGCATCCCCTACCTGCTCATCCTGCTGGGCGTTTTCTGTGCCTGCGCCCTGGTCTTCGGCCGGGGCCGGGGCCTGCGGGGGCTGCTGGGCACCGCCGTGAGCCTGCTGGCCCTGGTCTTCTACGTCGTCCCGCAGATCAACGCGGGCGTCAACCCGTTGCTCGTGACCTTCGTCGGCGCCTTCGGCATCCTGGTGTTCTCCATCTACCTCGTCCACGGCGTCAACCGCAAGACCACCGCGGCCCTCATCGGCACCTCCTTGGCGACGCTGCTGGCCCTGGTGCTGGCCGGCGTGTTCACGCGGCTGCTGGGCTTCACCGGGCTGGTCTCCGAGGAGGCCTTCTACGCCTACCGCAGCATCCAGGGCCTCGACCTGGTCTCGCTCTACCTGGCGAGCGTGGTCATCGGGGCCCTGGGCGCGATGAACGACGTGACCGTGACCCAGGCGGCGGTGGTGCAGGCTTTGCTCCAGGCCAACCCGCGCTACGGGGTGCTCGAGCTCTACCGCCGGGCCATGACGGTGGGCTTCGACCACATCGGCTCGCTGGTCAACACGCTGGTGCTGGCCTACAGCGCCGGGCTGCTCCCCGCGATGCTGCTCATCCAGCAGAGCGGCACCCCCGTGCGCTACCTGCTCAACCTCGAGGTCTTCGCCGCCGAGATCGTGAGCATGCTCGTGGGCTCGACCGGCCTCATCCTGGCCGTGCCCCTCACCACCCTGATCGCGGCCTACCTGCTGCGCGGCAGGGGGGCCTACGCCCACGTCGAGCGCCGCTGGCCCAGCCCCGGCGAGCGCAGGCTGGGCGGCCGGGACACGTCGTGGGCGCTGCCGAAGGAGGAGCGGGAGGAGGAGTGAGGGGTATGGGGCTGGTGTCCGAGAGGCGCTCGGCGCTTAGCGCCGAACGTCGATAGCCGAACGCCGGCGGATGCCTCCTCCCCGCTGGCGGGGAGGGGTGTCTCTCGCTACATGCCACAGGCTACGGGCCACTAGCTCCCCGATATCCGCTTACTTAGCGTTAAACTGTCGAGGTGCACGTTTTCTGCCTGAAAGGCGACTTCGAAACCCTCGACGCGTACACGCCGCTGCTCTTCGATCTGGGGGCCCGGGGCCTCGAGGAGAAGCCCGGCGAGGTCTGGGCCTATTTCCCCGACCGCCTCGAGCTGCCCCTCCCCGGGGAGTGGCTCGAGCTGCCCGACACCGACTGGCTCGAGGCCTGGCGGCGCGACCTGAAGCCCGTGAAGGCCGGGCCCTTCGTGGTGCTGGCCCCCTGGCACGCGTGGGCGGGGGACGAGCAGCGCATCGTGCTCGAGCCCGGCATGGCCTTCGGCACCGGCCACCACGAGACCACCCGCATGGCCCTGGAGGCGCTGGCCGAGCGCGTGCGGCCGGGGATGCGGGTGCTGGATCTGGGCACCGGGTCGGGCATCCTGGCCATCGCGGCGGCCAAGCTCGGCGCCGAGGCCGAGGGGGTGGACATCGACGCCGCGGTGATCCCGCACGCCCTCGAGAACGCCCGCATCAACGGCGTGAGCCCCCGCCTGGCCGAGGGCACGCTCGAGAGCGTCGCCGGGCCTTACGCCCTCGTGGTCGCCAACCTCTACGCCGAGCTGCACGCCTGGCTCGCCCCCGGCTACGCCGAGGCGCTCGAGCCCGGCGGGACGCTCCTCCTCACCGGCATCCTCGCCGAGCGCGAGCCCGTGGTGCGGAAGGCCCTCGAGGCCGCGGGCTTCGCGCCCCGACAGCGCCGCCAGGAGGGCGAATGGGTGCTGCTGGCCTACGCGAGGTGAACCGTATGTCATCCAACCTCCCTCCGGCCTCGAGCGCTCGGCGTCGTTCGTTCAGCCTGTAGCCATGCGCCCCCACCGTGCCCTAGTCCCCCGCCTGAGCCCCGAGATCGAGCTGCGGGGCCGCGAAGCCCACCACCTGCTCGAGGTCCTGCGCGCCCGCGCCGGCGACCTCGTGACGGTCTTCGACGGGAAGGGCCTGGAAGGCCGCGCCGTGGTCGAGTCGGCGGAGGCGGGCATCCTGCGGCTGCGGCTCGAGCAGACCTGGGAGGCCGGCCGCGAGGTGGGGGTTCCGGTCGAGCTCTACGTGGCCTTGCTCAAGGGCGACGCCCTGGCCGACGTGGTGCGGGCGGCCACCGAGCTCGGCGTGACCCGCGTCGTGCCCATCGTCACCGTCCACTGTGTCGCCAAGGAGATCGGCGCCAACAAGCTCGAGCGCCTGCGCCGCGTGGCCGTGGAGGCCGCCAAGCAGTCGGGCCGCACGGTGGTGCCGGCGGTGGCCGACCCCATCCCCCTCAAGCAGGTCCCCGAGGTCGAGCAGGGCTTCGTGGCCCACGTCGGCGCCGAGCTGCGGGTGCGGGACGTGCTCGAGACCGACAAGCCCCTAAGCCTCGCCACGGGCCCCGAAGGCGGCTTCAGCCCCCAGGAAGTCGAGTTCCTCACCGGCCGCGGCTTCCGACCCGTCACCCTCGGCCGCCGCATCCTCCGGGCCGAGACCGCCCCGCTGGCCTTGCTCGCGCTGGTGACGGCGGGGGAGGGGTTGTGAGGGAGCACCGGGCGGGTGCTGGACGCGGATAGCTGATAGCCCATAGCCAAACGCAAAACGCAAAACGCTAAACGCGGGTCGTGCGTCGTGCGTCGTACGCAAGACGCAAGACGCTAAACGCAAAACACAAGACGCATGTCCTACGTCTTACGTCGTACGCCGTATGCGAAACGCGAGACGCAAAACGCCAAACGCCTTGTTCCCCCCCTTGGCAAGGGGGGTTGGGGGGGATACACCCTCCCCGCGCGCGGGAAGGGGTAAACCACGAGCCACAGGCCTTCTACTGACGGCTGAGGGTTGACGGTTGACCGCTTCCCATTTCACCTCATGCCCCTCCTAACTTCACCCCCTAAACTCAGAGCCATGCACGGCTGGCTGCTGCTGTTGGTGTTCTTCCTGAGCGGCTGCACCTATACCTTCTTGCCCCTCGAGCCTGAGCGCGTGCCTTTTCCGGCGCGGCCCAGCCTCACCGGGACGCTCACCGAGCGGGAGAAGACGGTGATCGCGCAGCTCGAGGTGCGGCGGATGCCCAAGCCCGGGTACATCGAGGTCAGGTGGTACCTCGAGGAGACCGTCCTGGCCGAGCGGTCGCTGTGGGCGGAGGGCCCCCGCAGGTTCCGGTTCGAGCTGCCGCGCCCCCAGGAGGGTTACTACCGCCTGATCGTGCTGCTGGAGAACGCCCCGCTCCTACAGCTCGACCTCGGCACGCCCAGCCTGCCTAGCCCACCCCCACCGCCAGAAGAACCAGCGGGATCGTGAGGAAGGCCAGCACGCTCGAGAGCACCACGCTGCGGGCGGCCCTCGGCGCGTCGCCGCCGAACTCGGCCACCACCATGAAGGCGTTGACCGCGATGGGCATGGCGCTCTGCAGGGCGAGCACCTGGATGTCGAGGCGCTCGAGGCCCAGCAGGTGCCCCGCCCCCACCGCCAGCGCGGGGGCCGCCAGCAGCCGCAGGCTTGAGGCCAGCAGCTCGAACCCCCCGACCTGGACGGGGTTCTTGGCGATCTGTATGCCCAGCGTCAGCAGCATCAGCGGGATGCAGGCCTGGCCCACCAGGTGGATCCCGGCCTCGAGGTTGAAGGGGAACTCGACCCCCAGCGCCTTGAAGGCCAGGCCCCCAGCCAACGCCCAGAACATCGGCAGCTTGAGCGTGAACGCCAGGCTCTGCACGGGGTTCCCCCCGCGCAAAAAGGCCGGGATGACGCCGAACATCAGCACGCTGCTGGCGATGAAGTAGACCACGGCCCGCTCCAAGCCCTCCTGCCCCAGCGCGAAAAGCGCCATCGACAGCCCCATGTTGCCCGAGTTGGGGGAGAGCGCGGTGGTCACCAGCGTCTTGGCGGTGGGCCCGGGGAGCCGGGTGGCCCGCGCGATCAGCCAGCTCAGCAGGGCCAGGGCGGCGTAGGCCAGCGCGAAGCCCAGCGTGAGGCCCACCACGCTGCCGCTGCCCAAGCGCGCGTTGTACATGGCGTCGAAGATCAGCGCCGGGACCAGCAGGTGCAGGATGATGCGCGAGAGGGTAGGGCCGTCGAGTTCGAAGCGCCGCCCGATCACGTAACCCAGCACCACGATCAGGGCGACGGGGAGGACGGTGTTCAGCAGGGCGCTCATAGACGCGAAAGGGGCGCACCGACGTGCGCCCCTACGATACCGTATCCCTCAGCCCTCGATCACCATCGGGATGATCACCGGGTCGCGGCCGGTGGCCTTGCGCAGGAACTTCTTGGCGGGGTAGTAGATGTCGTCGCGGATGACCTCGAGCGGCTTCTTCTCGCGCACGCCCTGGTAGATCGCGTCGAAGGCGATCTTGCGCACCTCGCCCAAGAGCTTCTCCCCGGCCTTAACGAAGCCCTTCGACACCACCTCCACGTGGGGCTCGCGGTGGTTGACCAGCGCCGTGATCACCACCACGCCCTCGGCGGCCATGTGGTTGCGGTCGGCCAGGATCTCGTCGGTGATGTCGCCCACGCCCAGCCCGTCAACGTAGAGCGCCCCGCTGGGCACCTTGCCGCTGATCTCGAAGGTCTCGGGGGTGAGCTTGACCACGTCGCCGTTCTCGGCGATGAGGACCTTCTCCGGGGGCTGGCCCATGGCCTCGGCGAGCCACTTGAAGTTGGTCTGCTGGCGCACCTCGCCGTGCCAGGGCAGGAAGAACTTCGGCTGCACGAGGTTGAGGATGATCTTGAGCTCCTCCTGCGAGCCGTGGCCCGAGGCGTGCACGCGGTAGGTGGGGGGGAAGTAGACCTGCGCCCCCAGCGCGTAGAGCCGGTTGATCACGGTGTTCACCGCCTCCTCGTTGCCGGGGATGGGGCTGGAGGAGAGGATCACGGTGTCGCCGGGCTTGATCGCCATCTTCTGGTGCGAGCCCGCCGCCAGCCGCGCCAGCACGGCCTCGGGCTGGCCTTGCGAGCCGGTGGTGACGACCAGGATCTGCGAGTCGTCGAGGTGGCTGATCTCCTCGAGGCTGTACAGCCGGTCGCGCACGCTCAGGTAGCCCAAATCCAGGGCGATGCGGGCGAACTTGACCATGCTGCGCCCCTCCACCGCCACCTTGCGCCCGTAGTGCTCGGCGGCCTTGATCACGCTCTGGATGCGGTGGATGTGCGAGGCGAAGGTGGTCACGAAGACCCGGCCCTTGGCCTTGCCGATGATCGCGTCGAGGCCCTTGGCCACGTCGGCCTCGCTGGGGGTGAAGCCGGGACGCTCGGCGTTGGTGGAGTCGGCGATGAGCAGCAGCACGCCCTCGGCCCCCGCCTGCGCGAGCTTGGCGAGGTGGCTGGGCTTGCCGTCTACGGGCGTGGGGTCGAGCTTGAAGTCGCCGGTGTGCACCACCTTGCCCACCGGGGTGTGGATGACCATGCCCGAGTTGTCGGGGATGGAGTGGGTCATGCGGAAGAGGTCAACGGTGAAGTAGCGCCCGACCTGGATGCGGTCGTCGGTGGAGACCTCGCGGAAGTTGAAGTCGCCGGGTCGGAGGCCGAACTCCTCGATCTTGCCCTTCACCAGCCCCAGCGTGAGGCGCGCGCCGTAGACGGGCACCTTGGGCAACTGCGAGAAGAGGTAGGGCAGCGCGCCGATGTGGTCCTCGTGGCCGTGGGTCAGCACCCAGCCCTTGATCTTGTCGGCGTTCTGGATGAGGTAGTCGATGCGCGGGATCAGCAGGTCCACGCCCAGCATGTGCTCATCCGGGAAGGCCAGGCCGCCGTCGATGACCAGGATCTCGTCCTGGAAGCGGAAGGCGAACATGTTCTTCCCGATCTCGCCCATGCCGCCCAGGGGGATGATCTCGAGGTGCCCCCCCGCCGGGGCGAGCAGCACCGGGCTGCTGGGCTTCGGACGGGGGCGTCGCCTGCGCGGGCGGCCAGGGGTCTGCGAAGTCGTCGTCTTGTTGTGATCCATGAAAAACTCCATTGATGCGCGTGGCAGGCATCGCTTCCGCCCGTCACGTCATTGCTCAACGCTAAATGTGCCTCATGACCGAGGCTCCCAAGCAGAGATTAGCAGATTCGAAGGCGATGTGAAATAGCGGGGGTTACGCTTCGGGGTCCGGGTCGTACGTCCTACGTCGTACGCAATGCGCAAGACGCCAAACGCCAGACGCGAGACACAAGACGCGAGACGCTTTGTTCCCCCCCTTGGCAAGGGGGGCTGGGGGGATAAACCCTTCCCGAAGACGGGGAGGGA
>NZ_QXDL01000051.1:0-20826 GCF_003574345.1 Calidithermus terrae | reverse complement strand
GTGGGCCGTGTGGGGCATTCGTGGGAAGCGCGCTGAGAGCTTCCCACAGCTCGAGGATTACCCGGTGCAGCAGGGGCAGCCCCGCGCGGGTTGCCCCCAAGCGCGTCCGGCACCTCCAGATCAACCCCTCCCACCCCCTCGTGCGGCGCATCTTCGCGGTGGGCGTGGAGAACATCCTCCGCGTCAGCCCGCCCCGCCCCGGCGCGGCGGTGCCGGCCGACCTCGCCGCCCAGCACCTCATGGCCTCGGTGCTGCGCCTCTTGAAGTGGTGGCTCGAGCAGGGCATGCCCTACCCGCCCGCGCGCATGGGCGAGATCCTCAGCGCCCTGGTGATCGAGCCGGCCCGCCGGCTGGCCTTCGCGCCGTGACCGAGCGGGCCGGCTGGGCGACCGGGCTCAGACCGGGTAGGCGTGGAGGCCCAGCGTGCCCAACCCGGTGTGGGCGGTCACGATGGAGCCCATGCGGATCACGCGGCCCTTGTCGAGCGTCACGCCCGCCTTGTTGATGAGCTCCTTGATCTCCTCGAGCATCTCGGCGGGGGCGTCGGCGTGGGCGACGGTGATCCGCACCCGCCGGCCCTTGAGGGGCTCGAGCAGGTTCTTGACCAGCGTCTGGGCGACCGTGTTCTCCCGCACCGCCCGCACGGTCTTGATCTTGCCCTCCTTCACGGTGAGGATGGGCCGCAGGCCCAGCAGGTCGCCGATGGCCTGCCCGATCTTGGGCAGGCGGCCCCCGCGCACGAGGTGCTCGAGGCTGGCGACGCTGAAGAACATGCTGTCCTCGCGCTGGATGCGGCGCAGCTCGCCCAGGATGGCCTCCTCGTCCCAGCCCATCGCCGCGCACTCGGCCGCGCGGTAGACCAGCGCCGACACGCCGCCCGAGACGGTGCGGCTGTCGAAGACCCGGATGCGCCCCGGCGCGATCTTGTCGGCCGCCTCCCGGGCCCGCTCCACCGTGAGGGAGGTCTCCCCCGAGAGGTGGATCGACAGCAGGCGGTCGAAGTGGCGCAGGTGGCGCTCGTAGACCTCGAGGAAGTCCTCGACCGTGGGGGGCTCGGTGCTGGGGTGGGCCCCCTGGCGGATCTGGCCGTACAGGCCGTCCGGGTCGAGCTCGCGCCAGTCCTTGAAGCGGGTCGAGCCCACCTGCACGTACAGGGGCACCAGCCCCACGCCCAGCTCACGGGCGGCTACCGGGGAGAGATCGCTGGCCGAGTCGGTGATGATGCCTAGCTCCATGAAAAAACCTTCCTCCTCAACTGAGACCTAAACCGCATACTGGACCTGCTCAAAAAGCATCGGTTCGGAGTCTACTACGCCCCGCACCCGGGCGGGCGTAAATTTGTCACATGCCGATCCTGGTCACCGGCTTCGAACCCTTCGGCGGGATGGCCCACAACCCCAGCCAAGCGCTGCTCGAGCGCCTCCCCCCGGCCGTCGGCGGGGTGCCCGTCGCCACCGCCTGCCTCCCGGTGGACTGTGCCCGGGTCGAGGCCCGGCTGCGCGAGCTCTACGCCCGGCACCGGCCCCGCGTGGCGCTGCACCTGGGGCTGGCCGCCAACCGCGCCCAGATCAGCCTCGAGCGCCTGGCGGTCAACCTCCTCGACTTCGACATCCCCGACAACGCCGGCCACCGCGCCGTGGACCAGCCCGTCCGGCCCGGCGGCCCGCTGGCCCTGCCCGCCCGCCTCCCGGTGCGGGCCATCCGGCAGCGGCTGCAGCAGGAGGGGATCCCCGCCCAGCTCTCCCTGAGCGCCGGGGCCTACCTGTGCAACCAGGTGATGTACCTCGCCCTCACCCTCCTCCCCCAGGAGGCGGCCTGCGGCTTCATCCACCTGCCGCCCGACGAGACGCTCGCCTTGCAGCGCGGCGGGGCCTACGTGCCGCTGGCGGCCCAGGCCCGCGCCGTCGTGCTCGCGCTCGAGGCCTGCCTCGCCGGGCAAGGGGTTGAGCCCTCGTCGCCCTGAAAGCGGCTCCCACCAACACCCGCTCGAGTACCGGCGTGTGCCGGGCCGCGCACCGCGGCTTCACCGGGGTCGGCGGGTGTTGGTGGGAAACGCGATGGGATAGACTGGCCCGCGTGACCCGGGTGCTCTTCCTCAGCGACGCCCCTACCATCGGCGGCAGCGAGGTCTACCTGCGCGAGATGCTCCCGCGGCTGCGGGGGCTGGGCCTAGAGCCCGAGGCCGCCCTGCCCGCCCTCGAGGGCAACCGCCCCATCCGCGAGGCGCTCGCCGAGCGCGGCATCGCCGTGCACGCCTACGCCGACCCCGCCGAGATCCCCCTGCGGCACGACCTCTACCTCACCTCCACCTGGTACCCCCACAACGCCCTGCGCCTGTACCGCCTGCTGCCCAAGCCCCCGGTGATGCTGGTCCACGACCAGATCGAGGTCTGGTACCCGCTCGGGCTCCACCGGCTCTACCGGCTGGGCTACCGGAAGCTCCAGGTGCCCAACCTGCAGCGCGCCAGGGCCGTGGTCACCGTCTCGAACTGGGCCGCGCGCTGGCTGAAGGAGGTCCACGGGGTGCGGCCGGAGGTCTACGGCGTGCCCAACGGCGTGGACACCGAGAAGTTCCGGCCCCCGCTGCCGGGCGAGCGCGAGGCCCTGCGGCAGAAGCTGGGCCTCGAGCGCTTCGCCGTGCTGGTCCCCCACCGCATGAGCCCGGAGAAGAACCACGGGCCCGCGCTGCTGGCCGCCCGCCAGACCCCCGAGGTGGACTACCTCTTCGTGGGGGTGGGCGAGCTGATGGGCTACTGGCAGAAGGTCGCCCGTCTCCTGGGGCTGCGCAACGTGCGCTTCCTGGGCCGCCGCATGGACATGCCCGAGCTCTACCGCGCCGCCGACGCCATGCTCCAGCCCACCCTGGGCGAAAACCTCTCGCTGGTGACGCTCGAGGCCATGTCCAGCGGCCTGCCGGTGGTCTCCAGCCCCATCCCCGCCCAGGCCGAGCTCGTCGAGGACGGCGTCAACGGGCGGCTGGTGCCCGCGCGGCCCGGCCCCCTCGCCCGCGCGGTGCGCGAGCTGGCCGCCGACGCGGCCGAGGCCCGGCGCCTGGGGGAGGCAGCGCGCGCGAAGGTCCTCCAGCACCACACCCTCGAGGCCTGCGCCACTGTTCTGGCCCAGATCTTGCGTAAACTGGTCTAGCTGGGATCGACATCCCGCCGAGTGGAAACCATGTCGCAATACCGCATCTGTGCCATTTTGCCGACGCGCAACCGCAAAGCGTTGCTGCAGGAGTGCATCCGAGCGCTCAAGGCCCAAACCCACCCGGTCGCCCACATCATCGTGGTGGACAACGCCAGTACCGACGGCAGCGCCGAACTCGCCGCCCGAGAGGGGGCGGAGGTCGTGCAGTTCGAGCGCAACCTGGGGGGAGCCGCGGGCTTCCACGAGGGGATCAGCCGGGCCTACCGCGGCGGCTACAACTGGGTCTGGATCATGGACGACGACACCATCCCCCAGCCCAACGCCCTGGCCGAGCTGCTCAAGGCCGTGCCCCGCCTCGAGCGCCTGGGCCACCCGCCCGCCGTGCTGGCGAGCCGGGTGCTGTGGCAGGACGGCAGCGTCCACCCCATGAACTGGCCCTGGCCCAACCCCTTCCCCTACCGCCGCTTCCGCGCCGCCCGCCGCATGGGCTACGTGCCGGTGCGCTGGGCCGCTTTCTCCTCGGTGCTCGTAGCCCGCTGGGCCATCCAAAAGTACGGGCTGCCCCACCGCGACTACTTCGTGCGCACCGACGACCTCGAGTACACCGGCCGGATCCTGCGCCGCGAAGCGGGCTACTTAGTCCCCAAGAGCCTCGCGGTGCACAAGACCCCCACCAAGTACACCCCGGCCTCGGCCCACCCCGAGCGCTTCTACTACGAGGTGCGCAACCGCATCTGGGTCATGCGCAGCCGCTCCTTCGGGGTGCTGGGCAAGGCCGCGCTGGGGGCCCACATCATGGGCGGCACGCTGGCCTACCTGGCGAAGAACCGCCCGGCCCTGGGCCTGCGCGTGGTCTGGAAGGGCCTGGTGGACGGCCTGGCGACCGACCCCGACCACCGCACCACGGTCCCGCCGCACTTGTCCGAGCTCGGCCGCTCCGTGGGCTGAGCCGGACGAGGCGGGCGCGGGCGGCTTCGCGCTTTCATGGGCGTTCTACGCTCGGGACGCTTGGATGTGCTATAAACTCCGATAATGCGTCTGTACCGGATCGGTCTGTTCACCGACGTGTACCTGCCCAACCCCAACGGCGTCTCGACGAGCATCTACCTGCTGCTGCGGGAGTTGCGGCGGATGGGCCACGACGCCTGGGTGATGGCCCCCGAAGGCCCCAACGACCCCACCGGCGAGGAGGCGGTGGTGCGTATCCCCAGCGTGGCCTACCCCTTCTTCGAGGGGCAGCGGTTGGCCATGCCCTCCAGCCGCTACCTGCCCACCAAGTTCGAGATCATCCACACCCACACCCCGCTGTTCCTGGGCATGTGGGGCAGTGGCCTGGCCCGGCGGCGCGGCATCCCCCACGTCTCAACCTTCCACACCCACTACGAGAAGTACGCCCATTACATCCCCGGCCTGGCCGTGCTCGACCGCTACACCGGGGTCATCCAGAGCATCTCCCGCGCCTTCTACAACCGCTGCGAGGTGGTGATCGCCCCCACCGAACCGGTGAAGGCGCTGGTGGAGTCGTACGGGGTCGAGCGCCCCATCCGGGTCATCCCCACCGGTGTGGACACCGACATCCTCGAGCAGGCCCCCGAGGTGCCCTCCCCTTGGCCCGAGGGCAAGCGCCGCTTGATCACGGTGGGGCGGCTGGGCAAGGAGAAGAGCTTCGAGGTGGTGATCGAGGCCCTGGCCCTGGTGCGGCAGCACCTCGACGCCTACTTAGTGCACGTGGGCGAGGGCCCCGAGGAGGCCCACCTCAAGGCCTACGCGGCCAAGCTGGGGGTGCTCGAGCACGTGACCTTCGTGGGGGCGGTGCCCTACCGGGCCATCGGGGGCTACTACCGCCACGCCGAGGTGTTCGTCTTCGCCAGCGAGACCGAGACCCAGGGGCTGGTGCTGTGGGAGGCCCAGGCCATGGGCGTGCCGGTGGTGGCGGTGGGGGCCGAGGGCACCTTGCAGGGGGTGGACGAGGGCCGCAGCGGCTACCTGGTGCCCCCCCGCGACGCCGCGCAGATGGCCCGGCGCGCGCTCGAGGTCCTCGCCGACGACGCCCTGCGCCAGCGCCTGAGCCAGGGGGCCCGCAAGTTCGCCGAGGCCCGCAGCGCCCGCCGCATCGCCGAGGACATCGTCGGGCTCTACGACGAGGCCACGGAGATCCAGCAGATCGAGCCCAAGAAGCTCATCTTCCCCTTCCCCCGTCTTCCGCGAAGTAGCCTTCCGTCCTCCCGCTGAGGTTGCGCAGCTGCTGCGCCAGGAAGGGCAACAGGCCCTTCTCGAGCCGGCGGGCGGAGGTGCGCACCATGGCCTCGGGCACGTAGCGCACCCGCCCCCGCTCCTGCAGGGCCAGCCCCAACAGCACGTCCTCGCGCGCGTGCACCGGGGGGTAGCCGCCCGCCTCGAGCGCCACCTCCCGCCGGAAGGCCATGTTGGCCCCGCCCAGGTTGGGCTTGTCCAAAGCCGCCATCAGCCGCAGGAACAGCCGGTAGGCCCACTCCGAGGCCCACTCCTCCCACGGGCGCAGCCCGTAGAAGGCCATGGGGCCGTACAGCGCCACCGCCCCGTCGGCGTGGCGGGCGAGGGCCTCGAGCCACCGCGGCTGCGGCAGCGAGTCGGCGTCGGTGGAGGCCACCCACTCGCCGGTGGCGGCCTCGAGGCCCGCCTGCCGCGCCGCCGCGACCCCCGGGGTGGGGCAGGCGACCACCCGCGCGCCGTGCCGCCGGGCGATCTCGGCGGTGGCGTCGGTGGAGCCGTTGTCCACGACGATGACCTCGTGGGGGGGTAGGGTCTGGCGGGCGAGGGCCTCGAGCGCCCCGCCGATGAAGGCTTCCTCGTTGCGGGCCGGAATCACCACCGAAAAACGCTGCAAATCACGCCTCCGTCACATCGCCCGCGGGAAACGGCTCGGCGCTTCCTCTAGGCAGGCTTTTCCGAACTCCCTTTATACTTTACCCGTGTTCCGGATCTTACCCTGGCGGCAGCGCGGTTTGGGCGCGCTGCTGCGGCTCATGCTCGCGTGGGGGCTGCTCGAGGGCGTCAGAAGCGGCTTCTACGCGGGCTACCTCATTCTTTACGGGCCCAAAGAGCTCGGCCTGAACGCAGCGGTCGTGGGCCTGTCCTTCACCATTCACCTCCTGGCCGACAGCTTCGGCAAGGGGGTCGGGGGGTATTTAGTTCAGCGCTACGGGATCGGCGTGGTGACCATCTTCGGGGCGGGGATGGGGATGCTGGCGCTCTACGGCGCCTCCTCGGTGAAGTCCCCGCTGCTTTTGTTCCTGATCTCGGGGGTGTGGGGCATCTCCCTGGCGAGCATCCTGCCCGGGCTCAAGACCCTGAGCAGCCGCCTGGCCTTCCAGGGCCGCGAGGGCCGGGCCCTGACCCTCACCGACGGGCTCACCGCCCCCTGGGCCGGGATCGGCCTGCTGGGCGTGGGCTTAGTGACCAAGCACAACCCCGACCTGGCCTTCGCCCTGCTGCTGGGCGGCCAGATCGCGGCGGTGCTGCTGGGGATCAGCCTGCTGGGCCTGCCCATCGCCATGCGGCTGCACAAGCAGGAGTACTACCCCTGGCGGCGGCTGCTCATCTTCATCCCCGCGGCCTTCGGCCAGACCTTCGCCCCGGCCATGATCGGCTTCCAGGTTCTGCCTTTCGCCCAGAAGATCGGCCTGGTGCCCTGGCAGCTGGTGGTGCTGATGGTGCTGGGGGGCGGGCTGGTCTTCGCCCTGGTGCCCTTCACCGGCCGCATCGCCGACCGGGTCTCGCCCCGCTGGCTGCTGATCCTGGGCCTGGCGGTCCTGGGCGTCTCGATGTTCTGGCTCGCCTCCAAGCCCGGCTTCAGCGAGATGCTCCTGCTGGCCGTGGTCGCGGGCGTCGGCTTCGCCTGCTTCGTGCCGAGCTGGAACGCGCTGGTGATCCGCATTTTGCCCGAGGCCAACCGCGCGGCGGCCTGGGGCACCATCCTGATGGTGGAAGGGCTGGGCTTCGCCCTAGGGCCCTCCGCCGGCGGGTTCATCACCGCCACGTTCAGCACCGTCTCGGTCACCGCGCGGGTCGGGGGCGCGATCTTCCTGGCGCTGAGCGTCTTCTACCTGATCGTGCTATGGAGGCCTTTCTGGAAACGCTGATCGGGCTCGCCGTACTGGCCTACGCCCTGGCCGAGGTGCTCGGCCGCTGGATGGGGGTGGGGGCGTTGGCCTGGGGCAAGCGCTCCGAGCCCAAAATCGCCCTCACCTTCGACGACGGCCCCGGCGAGCGCACGCCCGAGCTGCTGGCGCTGCTCGAGCGCCACGGCGTCAAGGCCACGATGTTCCTCACCGGCCAGAAGGCCGAGCAGCACCCCGAGCTCGTCGAGGCCATGCGGGCCGCGGGGCACCAGCTCGAGGCCCACGGCTACTGGCACCGGCCCGCGCTGCTGATGGCCCCCTGGACCGAGTGGGCCCACATCGCCCGCAGCCCGGGGCGGCTCTACCGCCCGCCCTGGGGCATCCACTCCCCTTTCACCCGCCCCTTCGCCCGGCTGCAGGGCAAGCAGGTGGCGCTGTGGGACCTCGAGTCGCGCGACTGGCTCGAGCACGACCCCGCCGCCCTGGCCGAGCGGCTGCTGTTCTACGTCAAGGGCGGCTCGGTGATCCTGCTGCACGACGGCCCCGAGCGCACGCTGCGGCTGCTCGAGCTCCTGCTGCCCCGGCTCAAGGAGTACGGCTACGAGCCCGTGCGGCTGGACGAGATGGAGCTACGCCCCCTGGGCCCGCGGCAGGGGCTCGAGCGCGCCCTGCAGGGCAGCGAGGAGCGCTTCGACGTCAAGGCCGAGGTGTACAAGGCCGGCTACCGCTACAACAACGTCCTGCGGCTGCAAAAGCAGAAGTACCACGGCCCCGAGCTGCCGGGCTACCCGCCGGGCACGCCCTGCATGTGGATCCACTTCGAGTCGGCGCGGCTGGCCGCCATGAGCCCCATGCAGGTGCTGCGGGCCTTCCGCGAGACGCTCAAGGAGGCCGCGCGGGTGCTCGAGGCCCAGCCCGACGTGCGCTTCATCTACGGCATGAGCTACCTGGGCGAGGGGGCCAAGGCGCTGGGCTTCGAGATGCACCCCCTGCCCCGCCGCGACGAGCTGTTGTCCAAGCTCACCACCGCCTGGTTCTCCTGGCTCTACCGCGGCGAGCTGCCCAAGCACCTCTTCAGCGACCCCGCCCAGGTCGTCTACATGACCCGCGAGACCCTGCTCAGCCGCTACGGGAGCGCGAAGCCAGCAGCCACGCCTTCTTCCCCACCCCCGGCACCCGCTGGACCGCAAACCCCGCCTGCGTGAGGCCGCGCCGCACCTCCCCGGCCACCGAGTAGGTGCCGAGCAGGGTTCCGGGCATCGCGGCGGCGTAGAGGCGCTCGAGCACCGGCAGGCTCCAGGGCAGGGGGTTGACCTCCGGGCTGAAGGGGTCGAGGTAGATCGCCGTGGCCCAGCGCTCGGGGAAGGTCGCCTCCAGCACGTCCTCGAAGCGCAGCTCCAGGCGGCCCCAGTTGCCCGAGAGCTGCAGGGGCCCGGCGGGGCCGCCGGGTTCGGGCCAGCGCCCCAGCACCTCCGCCCAAACCTCCCGCGCCGCCTCGCCGAGGGGCACCTCCACCGATTCCAGCAGCGCCCGCTCGAGCGGCGCGAACTCGTAGCTGAGGTACTCCAGCTCGACCCCGCGGCTCAGGGTGTTCTCCAGGGTCACGCGGAAGTTGACGCCCAGCCCGAAGCCCACCTCGAGCACCCGCGGCTTGGGGTCGAGGTGGGTGCGGGTGAGCTCGAGGTAGAGCTTGCGGGCCTGGGTGAGCGCCCCGTGCACCGAGCTGTAGGCCTCCTTGAACACCGGGTGCACCAGCGTGACCGAGCCGTCGGCGGTCTGGAGCCGCTCGAAGCCGGCCCCAGGGGAGCGCTCAGGGTCAGGGCCGGGCAAGTTCCACCCTCTCGGCTTCCTGGCGCATCAGGGCCCAAAGCGCCTCGACGTGGCGGCGTTCGGTGAGCTCGGCGCCGACGGACACCCGCACCATCCAGCGGCCCTTGAGGAGAGCAGGGGTCAGGTAGGCCCTGCCGGAGCGGTTGACCCGGTCCACCCAGCCCAGGGTGTGCCGGTCGAGCTCCTCGGGGCTCAGGCCCGCGGGCTCGTGGCGCACGCAGACGGTCTGGAGGGGCACCGGGGCGAGCACCCTCCAGCCGGGGGCCTGGCGCACCTGGGCCTCGAGCCAGCGGGCGTTCTCGAGGTCGCGCCGCAGCCGCGCCTGCAGGCCCTCGACCCCCTCCTCCAGCAGCGCGAACCAGATCTTGAGCGCCCGGAAGCGCCTCCCCAGCGGGATGCCCCAGTCGCGGTAGTTGCGGGCGCTGCCGTCGGCGGCGGTCTGGAGGTAGGAGGGGTTGGTGGACATCACGCGCACCAGGTGCTCGGGGTCGCGCACGTAGTAGAGCGAGCAGTCGAAGGCCGTGCCCAGCCACTTGTGGGGGTTGATCACCACCGAGTCGGCGTGCTCGACGCCCTCCCACATCCAGCGGCACTCAGGCAGGATCATGGCCGAGCCCGCCATCGCCGCGTCCACGTGCAGCCACAGCCCGTGCTTCCGGGCGAGAAGGGCGACGGGGCGCACCGGGTCGAGGGCGGTGCTGGTGGTGGTGCCCACCGCCGCCACCACGGCGCAGGGCCGGCGGCCTTCGGCCAGGTCGCGCTCGATGGCCGCCTCGAGCAGGTCCACGCGCATGGCGTGGGCCTCGTCGGTCTCGATGAGCCGCAGGTTGTCGCGCCCGAAGCCCGCCAGCAGCACCGCCTTGGGCACCGAGCTGTGGGCCTGGTCCGAGACGTAGGCCACCAGCGGCTTCTCCTCGGCCTGGAGGCCCCCTCGAGCCTGCGAGTGGCCGGTGGAGCGCTCCCGCGCCGTGAGCATCGCCACCAGCGTGCCCGTGGAGGCGGTGTCCTGGATCACGCCCTGGAACTCGGGCGGCAGGCCGAACATCTGCCGCAGCCAGTCGTTCATCACCTCCTCGAGCTCGGTGAGCGCGGGGGCCGCCTGCCAGGAGAGCCCGATCTGACCGAGCCCCGTCGCCACGATGTCGGCCAGGACCGAGTGCAGCGGCGCGTTGGAGGGGAAGTAGCCGAAGAAGTTGGGGCTCTGCCAGCCCATCAGGCCGGGGACCAGCTTCTCCAGCTGCTGGGGGATGCCCTGAAGCCCCACCCCCTGCCGCGGCGGCGTCTGCGGGAGCTGCGAGCGCAGGAAGCCCGGCTCGACCTGCGCCATCACCGGCAATTCCTCGACCCGCTCGCGGTATTCGGCGATCCAGTCGATGAGCCGGTAGCCGATGCGTTTGAATTCCTCGGGGGACATGGGGATATGCTAACGCTTGCCGGGTGGGCTACGCCGAACGCTGGATGCGGAATGCTGATAGCGGATAGCCGGGTGCGGGTCGTGCGTCGTACGTCGTACGTCCTACGTCGTACGCAAGACGCAATACGCCTTGGCCCTCGGCCCTCGACTCGACCCTCGACTTCCCCCGTCCCTTGACCCCCGCCCCTCGAGCCAAGACAATGCAATGCATGGAGATCACGCCCGAGCTGATCCGCCATCTCGAGCACCTCGCCCGCCTCGAGCTCTCCGCCGAGGAGGAAGCCCGCATGGCCGGGGATCTCAAGAGCGTCTTCGACTTCTTCGAGAAATTGGGCGAACTCGACACCGAGGGCCTGCCCGAGCTCGCCCGCCCGGTGGAGCTGAGCAACGTGCTGCGCGACGACGAACCCGGCGCGGTCCTGTCGCAGGAGGAAGCACTCTCCGTGGCCGTCGAGGCCAAGGACGGCTTTTTCGTCGTGCCGAGAATGATCGAGTAATGCCGTACGCCGTACGTCCTACGCATCCGTTATCCTCTTTGGCGTACGACGTACGACGTAGAACGTAGGACGCCTCCATGCTTGACATCAAGTTCATCCGCGAAAACCCCGACCTCGTGCGCAAGGCCCTCGAGCACAAGGGCGGCACGCTCGACCTCGACGAACTCCTGGCCCTCGACCGCGAGATCTCCGACCTCAAGCGAAGAACCGAGTCCCTCCAGGCCGAGCGCAACGCCAACGCCAAGGCCGCCGCCAAGGCCACGCCCGAGGAACGCGCCGCGCTCATCGAGAAGGGCAAGCAGATCGCCCAGCAGCTCGCCGACCTCGAGCCCCAGCTCCGCGACCTCGAGGCCCGCCTCAAAAAGCTGCTCTACCTCACCCCTACGATCCCCTGGGAGGGCGCGCCCGTCGGCCCCGACGACTCCTTCAACGTCGAGACCCGCGTCCACGGCAAGCCCCGCACCTTCCTCTTCGAGCCCCTCGACCACGTCGAGCTGATCAACCGCAACGGCTGGGGCGAGCTCGAGCGCATCTCCAAGGTCTCCGGCTCGCGCTCCTACGCCCTCAAGGGCGACCTGATGGTCTACGAGCAGGCCCTGCTGCGCTTCGCCCTCGACCAGCTCGTCGCCAGCGGCTTCACCCCCGTCAGCGTGCCGGCCTACGCCCGCGAGGAGGTGTTCTACGGGCACGGCCAGTTCCCCACCGCCCGCGACCAGGTCTACAAGGTCGAGGGCGACGACATGTACCTCGCCGGGACCGCCGAGGTGCTGCTGAACTACCTCCACGCTGGCGAGATCCTCCCCGAGGCCGAACTGCCCAAGGCCTACGTGGGCGTCTCGGCCTGCTTCCGCAGCGAGGCCGGCTCGGCGGGCAAGGACGTGCGCGGGCTCATGAGGGTCCACCAGTTCAACAAGGTCGAGCAGTACGTGCTGTGCAAGGCCGACCTCGAGGAGTCGGGCCGCTGGTTCGACCTCATGCTCGCCAACTCCGAGCGCATCCTGCAGGCCCTCGAGCTGCCCTACCGGGTGCTCGAGGTCAGCACCGGCGACATGGGCCTGGGCAAGTACCGGCAGGTAGACCTCGAGACCTGGGTCCCCAGCGAGAACCGCTACCGCGAGACCCACTCCTGCTCGGCGCTGCTGGACTGGCAAGCTCGCCGCGCAAATCTGCGCTACCGCGGCGAGGACGGCAAGGTGCGCTACGCCTACACCCTCAACAACACCGCCCTCGCCACCCCCCGCATCCTGGTGATGCTGCTGGAGAACCACCAGAACGAGGACGGCACCGTCACCGTACCCGAGGCCCTGCGCCCCTACTTCGGCAAGGAGCGGCTTGAACCGACCCGTTGAATCGAAGCTTGGCCCTAACGCCTACTTACTGGGATTCCTATGTATCTCAGCAGCTTGCCTTATATCCCTACCAATATTCCTTTCCCGTCCGATTGCTGAGATTGGATGGCCTATCTGGGCTTATCTCGCCGTTACTCTGGGGTCTGCCAGGTATTTCTTCACCTCGAAGGTAGAGATACACGAACACCAGGTCCGGGTTCGGGGCTATTGGGGTTGGCGTGTGGTCGCCTACACCCAGATCCAGCGCATTCAAGAGATGGCCTCCCCTGGAAGGGAGGCGTTGATGTATCTGTTTACAGAGCCAACAATGATTCTTCACCTGAAGAATTCACCGTTTGGGGTGGTCATCCCCTTATACCTCTACTCGAATAGCCAGGAAGTACGTCGAGCCATCGAACATCGCATGATGGCGCATCATGCAAGACCATTTACCGATCAGCAAAAGGCTTAGCATTTCCTTACTCGGCATTTACGGCAAATGGCCCTCGAGCCGCCCCAGAATCTCCGGCGGGATGCGGGTGGCCCGCCCCTCCCGGCTCTGGCAGAGGTGGCGGCTGTAGCCCTCGGCCAATAGGGTTTCGCCGCGCCAAACGCGGTAGTCGTAGCGCAGGGCCCTCGAGGAGAGCTCGCTCAGGCGCGCCTCGACCTCTACGGTGTCACCGAAGCGGGCGGGGACGCGGTACTTGAGGTTGACCTCAACCACGGCGAAGGCCAGGCCCTGGGCCTCGATCTCGGTGTAGGGGAGGCCCAGGCGCTCGAGCCACTCCACGCGGGCGAGCTCGAGCCAGGGGATGTAACGGGAGTGGTGCACCACGCCCATGGCGTCGGTCTCGGCGTAGCGCACCTTGACGGGAACGCGGATCGTCACGGGCCCTATCTTAATACCGGATTCAAAAAGATAATCACCCGAACCAAAGAGACCCGGAGGCTATCTTTTCGAGTCCTAGAGCCCACCCCTCCCTGACGGTCGGCGAAGAAAGCGTATCCCTTCCAAGGGGCGGTATCGCCCTCCGCTACGCGGATAACTTCGGTCGGCCGCCCCGCCAAGGCGGGGCGGCGTCACCGAACGGTGACGAACGGACCGAATCGGGTATTACGGTTCAGACCGCCTCGACGAAGCGCAGGCGGGGGATGCGGCGCAGCTTCATGCGCTGGGCGAGCTCGTCCTGCAGGAAGCTGTGGGCGTGGTTGAGGATGTTCACGGTGTCGGCGGTGCGCTCGAGGGCGCTGACGTACACCACCGCCGAGGCGTTGTCGGGCGAGAGGTCCACGCGCTCGATGCCGACGAACATCGGCAAGCGGGGGTCGTGCAGCTCGTCGTGGATGATCTCGGCGAGCAGGCGGGCGGCTTGTTGCTCGAGGCGTTGCTTGCTGATGCTCATGGCGAAGTCCTGGGGTATCCCCCGAGCGGGGAGACTCCCAAGTATGCCCCACCGGCTCGCGGGCTTTCAAGCCTGGTCGAGCTGCTGCACCAGTTGCACCATCTCGGCCGAGACGCCCTCGATCAGCTCGGCCGGCCCCTCGACCATCACGCGCACCAGCGGCTCGGTGCCCGAGGGGCGCACGTTGATGCGGCCCTGCCCCGCCAGCCGGGCCTCGGCCTGGGTGATGGCCGCGTGCAGCTCGGGCTTTTGCATCAGGGCGTGCTTGTCGCGCACCCGCACGTTCTTGAGGAGCTGGGGGAACATGGGCAGCGCGTCGTGCCACTCCACGAGGTCGCGGCCCGACTCGAGCATGGCCGAGAGGGTGAGCACGGCGGTGAGCATGCCGTCGCCGGTGGGGGCGTGGTCGAGGAAGAGCACGTGGCCGCTCTGCTCGCCGCCCAGGGTCAGGCTGCTGGCCTTGAGCTTCTCGTAGACGTAGCGGTCGCCCACGGCGGTGCGGTAGAAGGTGATGCCCGCCTCGCGCAGCTTGACCTCCAGGCCCATGTTGCTCATCAGGGTGCCCACCACGCCAGGCTCGCGCCGCACGAGGGCGTTGAGGTAGAGCATGTGGTCGCCGTGGAACTCGCGCCCCTTCCGGTCAACGAGGATGGCGCGGTCGCCGTCGCCGTCGAAGGCCACGCCGAGGTCGTAGCCCATCTCGACCACCTGGGCCTTGAGAAATTCGGGGTGGGTCGAGCCGCAGCCGTTGTTGATGTTGCGCCCGTCGGGGGTGTTGAACATCACGAAGACCTCCGCCCCCAAGCGCTGGAAGAGGCGGTGGGCCAGGCGGTAGGTGGCCCCGTTGGCGGTGTCGAGCACGATCTTGAGGCCCTCGAGGCTGCGGCCCTTGGAGGCGAGGAAGTCGAGGTACATGCGCTCGGCCTCGCTGAAGTCGGCCACGGTGCCGATGCCGTCGGTCTTGAGGTCTTGCTCCAAAAGCTTCTCGATCTCGAGCTCCACCTCGTCGGGCAGCTTGTCGCCTTGGGCGCTGAAGAACTTGATCCCGTTGTCCTGGTAGGGGTTGTGGCTGGCCGAGATCATCACCCCGGCGGTCGCCCCGAGCTGCTTGGTCAGGTAGGCCACGCCCGGCGTGGGCAGCACCCCCAGGTGCTCGACCCGCACGCCCTGCGACATCAGCCCGGCGGCCAAAGCGGCCTCGAGCAGGTCGCACGACTGCCGGGTGTCCTTGCCCAGCAGCACGACCGGCCGGCGGCCCTGAGACTTGAAGTACGCACCGGCCGCCTGGCCGAGCTTGAGGACGAATTCGGGCGTCAGGGGCGGCTCACCGGCCACGCCGCGCACGCCATCGGTGCCGAAGTATTTGCGACTCACGGCGAATAGTCTAACGGGGAATGTCGATAGCGGATAGCCGATAGCCGGGTGCGGGTCGTACGTCGTATGTCCTACGCAAGACGCAAAACGCTAAAGGCATGTCCTATGTCCTACGTCGTACGCAAGACGCAAAGCACAAAACACCTTGGCCCTCGACGAACCACGGGCCACGGGCCCAATGTGCTCCGGACGGCCCACGACTGCCCGGCTTCGCGGCATCCTGTAGGCATGCGCTGGTTGCTGGCGGGTTTGGCGGTCCTGGGGTTGGCGGGGGCGCAGCAGGCCCCGCGGGGCGGTTTCGTGGACGTGCCGCCTTGCCACTGGGCGGCGGAGGCGGTGCGGGCGCTGGCGGCGAAGGAGTTGGTCCAGGGGAGCCCGGCGGGCTCGAGGGAACTCGTGGAGAACGCCCTGCGGCAGGTGTTCGAGGGGCTCAAGTGCGGCGACTTGGGGTGGAGCCTCGAGTTCCTCGAGGGCGCCCCTCCCGGCTTCGCGACCGGCGCCGTGGGGAAGATCGACGGGTTCGAGCTGCGGGGGCTGCAAACCCGCGTCAGCGGGGGCGAGGCCACGGTCAGCTTCCAGGTGGTCATCTCGGAAGGGGGCAGCGTTTACACGAGCCGGGGCACGGCCCGGCTCGTGCCGGGTCCGGGCGGCTGGCGCGTGGTTTACAGCAGCTTAGCGGCGCTCGGCCTGCCCTACTTCAGGTAGCGTCGCGCCGGCTCGTAGCTTTTGGGATAAATTATGAACAGGTGAACCCCTTGAGCGAGCTGCTGAACTGGTGGAACTTCGTCTTCGCCCTGCCCCTGGCGGTGGGGCTGCTGCTGAGCCTGGGAGTGGTGCTGATGGGCGCCCACGGCGATCACGCCCACGACGGCGACCCCGGCCACGGCGACCATCCCGACCCCGGCGACCACGGCCACGGCTCGCCTTCGGGCGACCTGGCAGGCTTCTTCGGCTTCGGGCGCGGGGTCTCCCTCTCCCTGCTGCTGCCGATGCTGATGGCGACCTGGGGGCTGGTGGGGTTGGTCAGCAACAACGGGCTCTCGAGCCTCCTGCCGCCCGCGCTGTTCTTCCCCGTCTCGGCCCTGCTGGGCCTGCTGGGCGCTGCCCTGGTGGGGCAGGGCCTGGCCCGGCTGGTGGGCCGCCTCTTCGCCAGCCGCAAGAGCGCCATCCAGACCGGCGACCTGGTGGGCATGTGGGGCCGCGCGGCGTTCCGCGTCACGGCCACGGGCGGGGCGGCCAACGTGCGCGACCGCTTCGGCAACATCCACCGGGTGGTCTGCCAGACCCTGCCGGGGGAGCCCGAGCTCGAGGCGGGCCGCGAGATCCTGGTGCTCGACTACGACAAGGAGCGCGGGGTCTACCTCGTGCAGGCCCACCCCTTCCCGCAGGAAGCCAGGCCCAACTGACCCGTCCGCACGCGGGAACGCTTAGAATGGCCTCCGTACCACAGCCAAAGCCTTCCCGCTCGGTTGCCAAGCGGCCGCAAGCCCTATAGGATGCGCTGGTATCGGAGGTGATTCCAAAATGGTAGTGGCGTTTGTCGTGGTGTCTATCGCCCTCATCGGCCTGTCGCTCTTCGGCCCCTCGTACGTGCCCAACTGGTCGGCGCTCAACAGCGCGGTGAGCGGGGTGCTGGGGCTGGTGGTGCTGCTGGTGGGGCTGCTGGCCTGGATGATCCAGCGCTTCTACATCAAGCCCTCGGCCAACCTCGCCTACGTGATGACCGGCTTCGGCGGGCGGCGGGTGATGATCGACCGCGGCGGCTTCTTCTTCCCCATCATCCAGCGCTACGTGCCGGTGAGCCTCGAGACCATGAAGCTCGAGGTCGAGCGCAAGGGCCCCGACGCGCTCATCACCAAGGACAACCTCCGCCTCGACGTCAAGGCCGAGTTCTACATCAAGGTGTTGCCCAACGAGACCGACGTCCTCAACGCCTCGCGCTCGCTGGGCGAGAAGTCGGTGACGCCGCAGGCGGTGTCGGAGCTGGTGTTCGAGAAGCTGGTCTCGGCGCTGCGCAGCGTGGCCGCCACACAGGACCTCGTGGAGATCCACGCCCAGCGCGACGTGTTCGCCACCTCCGTGCAGCAGCTCGTGCGCAGCGACCTCGAGCAGAACGGGCTCACGCTCGAGTCGGTGACCATCTCCCGCCTCGACCAGACCTCCCAGGACCTCCTCTCCGACTCCAACATCTTCGACGCGCAGGGCAAGCGCAAGATCACCGAGATCACCCAGGCCGCCCTCGTCGAGCGCAACCGCCTCGAGCAGGAGGCGCGGCGGGCCATCACGCTCAAGAACGTCGAGACCCAGCAGGAGATCCTGGGCCTCGAGCGCACCCAGGCCCAGGCCGAAGCCGCCCAGCAGGCCGAGATCGCCAAGGTCACGGCCGAGAAGAAGCGCGAGGCCGACATCTACCGCATCGAGCAGGAGCGCCTGACCCGCGAGGCCGAGATCGTGCAGGAGCAGTCGGTCAAGACCGCCGCCATCGAGCGCGACAAGCTGCTGCTCTTGAAGGAGCAGGAGCGCCAGACCACCGACGTCGAGCGCGAGAAGGCCGTAGCCCTGGCCGAGCGCGAGCGGGAGATCGCCGTCACCGAGGCCGAGCGGCGGCGGGCCGAGGCCGAGAAGGCCGCCCTCGAGGCCCAGGCCGAGCGCGAGAAGGCCAACCAGTCGGTGATCACCGTGCAGCAGCTCGCCGAGGCCGAGCGCGAGGCCCAGACCCGGCTCATCACCGCCAAGCAGGCCATCGAGCAGGACCGCATCCGCAAGCAGACCGAGGCCGAGGTGGCCGCCTTCGCCGAGGTGCGCAAGGCCGAAGCCGCCAAGACGGCGGCGCAGCTCGAGGCCGAGGCCGCCATCACCCGCGCCAAGGCCGAAGCCGAGGCCCAGGAGCTCATCGCCAAGGGCCAAACTGCCAACAAGATGGTGGACGTGGACGTCGAGCGCGAGCGCGTCAGCGTGGAGCAGGCCCGGGTCAACGTCGAGCGCCAGGCCCTGGAGAACAAGCAGACCTACAGCCAGGCCGCGCTCGAGTTCGAGCTGCAAAAGCTCAAGGTCGAGGCCCTGCGCGACGTGCAGGCCGAGCTCGCCCGCTCCATCGGCCAGTTCATGAGCAAGGGCAACATGAACATCTACGGCGACCCCGCCACCCTCGCCAAGATGACCGAGCAGTACACCAAGGGCTTGGGCGTGGGCAACTTCCTCGACGGCATCAGCACCGGCTCCAACGGCCAGTCCACCGAGCTCATCCAGCAGATCCTCGAGCTCGTGCAGGGGCTGGCGAACAAGGGCGGGCTCAGCACCGAAAAGAACCCGCCGTCAAACAATTAGAGGCGGGGGCTTTCAGCTTTCAGCCGTCAGCTTGTGGCTCGCGGTTCACCCCTCCCGGCCGGCGGGGAGGGTTTATCCCCCCAGCCCCCCTTGTTAAGGGGGGTAAACAAAGGGCGTCTTGCGTTTTGCATCTTGCGTTCGGCGTACGACCCGCGCCCCGCGTCCGGCTATCGGCGTTCAGCGCTCGGCATTCGACGTCGGGCACGTGCGGATACCTATACTGAAACCCATGGGTGCTGCAAGCCAACCCCGGCGGATGTCCCTCGAGGAATACTTCGCCTTCGAGCGAAAGAGCCGTCGCAAGCATGAATTCGTCAACGGCGCCGTCTACGCGATGGCCGGGGGGAGCCTCACCCACAACCGCATCGCGCTGAACATCGCCGGGGCGCTGAACGGGGCGGCTCGAGGCAGCGGCTGCCAGGTGTTCATCGCCGACGTCAAGCTCAAGATCGGGGATGAGCGGGTGTACTACCCCGACGTGAGGGTCACCTGTGACCCTTCCGACAACAACGAGCTTTACGTGACTCGTCCGTGCGTTCTGGTCGAGGTTCTCTCCCCCACCACCCAGCGCGCCGACCGTACCGAGAAGCTCGAGAAGCACCTCGAAATCCCCGGCCTCAGGCTGTACGCCATGGTCAGCCCGTACCGGCGTCAGGTCGAGGCCTACGAGCGCGCGAACGATCGGTGGGGGTTCAGGACGCTGAACGAGGGCGGCAGCCTCGAGATCCCCTGCCTGGCCGCCAGCCTCTCGCTCGATGAGGTTTACCAGGGCATCGCTATTTAGCCTCGAGCCAGTTCGACCCGGTCCCCGTGCCCACCTCCAGCGGCACCTCGAACTCCCAGGCCGTGCGCATGACCTCGCGGGCCAGCTCGGCCACCTCCTGGGCGCGGTCTTCGGGGGTTTCGATCACCAGCTCGTCGTGGACCTGGAGCACCAGGTGGGCGCCGAGGGGCTCGAGCCTGGGCCCCAGCTTGACCATGGCGAGCTTCATCAGGTCGGCGGCGGTGCCCTGCACGGGCATGTTGAAGGCCATGCGCTCGGCGGCCTGGCGCACCGCGGGCACCTTGGCCGAGAGCTCGGGCACGAAGCGCTTGCGGCCGAACAGGGTTTCCACGTAGCCGCGCTCGCGGGCCTCGGTAAGGGTCTTGTCGATCCAGGCCTGCACCTTGGGGTAGGCGGCGAAGTAGCGCTCGATGAAGCTGCTGGCCTCGGCGTAGGGGATGGCGAGCTCGTTGGAGAGCCGGTGAGCGCTCATCCCGTAGAGGATGCCGAAGTTGATGGTTTTCGCGGCCCGGCGCCGGTAGGAGTCCACGGTCTCGGGGGCGATGCCGAACATCCAGGCGGCGGTCTGGGTGTGGATGTCGCGGCCCTCGAGGAACACCTGCTTTAAGTTCTCGTCGCCGGAGAGGTGGGCCAGCAGGCGCAGCTCGATCTGGGAGTAGTCGGCGGCGACGAGGCAGAAGCCGGGGCGGGCGACGAAGGCCTTGCGGATCTTCCGGCCGACCTCGGTGCGCACCGGGATGTTCTGCAGGTTGGGGTCGGAGCTCGACAGCCGCCCGGTGGCGGTGACGGTCTGGTTGAAGCGGGTGTGCAGCCGCCCGGTCTTGGGGTGGATGAGCTTGGGCAGCGGGTCGAGGTAGGTGCCCTTGAGCTTGGAGAGCTCGCGGTACTGGAGGATCTTCTCGACGACGGGGTGGAGGGAGCGCATCTCCTCGAGCACGCTCGCGGCGGTGGAGCGCTTGCCGGTGGTGGTCTTCTTGCCCGCGCCCCCGGCCTGCAGCTTGAGCTCGTCGTAGAGGATGGCCTCGAGCTGGTCGCGCGAGTTGACGTTGAAGGGGCGCCCGGCCAGGCGGTGCACCTCGGCCTCGAGGTAGCCCACCTCCTTGCCCAGCTCCTCGGAGAGTTCCTGGAGGTAGGGCACGTCCAGGGCCACGCCCTGCGCCTCCATGCGGGCGAGGATGCCCGAGAGCGGCTGCTCGACCTCGCGGTAGAGCCACCACAGGCGCTCGTCCTTGGCGGTGCGGCGCTTCAGGGCCTCCCACAGGCTCTGGGCGGCCAGGGCCCGCTGGGCGGGGTCGGCGCTCCAGTCGCCCGCGCCGTAGCGGCGCACGGTCCCGGCGGGCTCGCTGTTGGCGGGGTCGTAGAGGTAGGCCAGCAGCATGGGGTCGTCGCCGGGGGGCACCCAGTAGCCCTCGCGCAGCAGCAGCACGCTGAGGTCCTTGGCCTCGAGGCCGTCGAGGCGGCCCAGGGCTTGCAGGTCGGCGAGCTTGCTGAACCCCTTGTAGACCGTGTCGTCCTTGGCGGCGGCCAGGCCGGTGAGCTCGGCCCACATCGGCTGGGCGCGGTCGAGGGTGAAGCCCAGGAAGGCCCCCTCGGGCGGGGGCCAGGGGGCCTCGGTGGTGGGG